>DASXJM010000732.1:0-2850 GCA_036497405.1 Streptosporangiaceae bacterium
CGGGCCCGGCCGTCACCGTCATCCCGCACACCGGATCCACCGCGTCCGACACCACAACAGGAGTCACAGGCGCCTCACCAGCCCCGGCCACCGCGAGCTTGCCCGCGGCCCGCAGCTGCACCAGCTCGGCCAGGATGGCGACCGCGATCTCCTGGTGCGTGGTCCGGCCCAGGTCGAGCCCGGCCGGGGTGTGCACCCGATCGAGTTCGGCCGGGGGCAGCCCCCGCTCGGCCAGGTAGCCCAGCACGGTCTGGCCCCGCTTGGCCGAGCCGACCAGCCCGATGTAGGCGGGCCGGGCCTCGATCGCGGCCGTGATGCCTTCCTCGTCGTAGTGCCCCTGGGTGGCCACGACCACGATCGACCGCGGACCGGCCTGCCCGGCGGTGAAGTCCTCGCCCGCGATCACGTCGGCCCGCCAGCCCAGCGCCCGGGCCAGCTCGCCCAGGGTCTGCGCCATCGGGGAGTGCCCCACCACGACCAGATGCGGGGACGGCTGCACCGGCTCGATGTAGACCTCCAGCGAGCCCTCGCTGGAGCAGGAGATCGGCACGAACAACATGCCGTCCGGCAGTGTCGGCCCGGAGGGGGACTCGCTGAACTGGTCCGCGGTGCCGAGCAGCAGCAGCCGGGGCACGCCCTCGGCGATGACCTCCCGGGCCTGCCGGATCACCACCGGCTCGGCACAGGCCCCGCCGATCCAGCCGTGCAGCTCCCCGGACGCGGTGACGATGGCCCGGCAGCTCTCCTTGCCCGACGAGGGTCCCTGCCGCCAGACCACCGTGGCCAGCGCGAACGACTCGCCGCGCCGGGCCAGGTCGGCCCCGTGCTCCAGGAACGCCCAGCCGTCCATGCCCATGGCTAACCGTCCGTCCTGATCGGCGGGGCCCCGGACACGTCGTGCCGCTGGGTGACGGCCTCCCACACCCGGTCCGGCAGCAGCGGCATGTCGATGTTCCGGATCCCGGTGTCCTTGAGCGCGTCCATGACCGCGTTGACGAACGCGGCCGGCCCGCCGACCGCGGCGCACTCGCCGACGCCCTTGGCCCCGATCGGGTGGTGCGGGCTCGGGGTCACCACTTCGCCGTGCAGCTCGAAGCCGGGGGTTTCCCAGGCGGTCGGGATCAGGTAGTCCATGTAGTTCGAGCCGACGCAGTTGCCATCGGCGTCGTACGTGATGAACTGCATGTTCGACATCGCGAAGGCTTCGGTCAGACCGCCCATGATCTGGCCTTCGACAATCATGGGGTTGATCCGCACGCCACAGTCGTCGACCGCGACCATGTTGAGCACGTCCCACACGCCGGTCTCGGGGTCGACCTCGACGGTGACGATGTAACAGGCGAACGGCCAGGTCAGGTTGGGCGGGTCGTAGTAGGCGTTGTTCTCCAGGCCCGGCTCCAGCCCGTCCGGCATGTTGCTGTAGGCGGCCATCGCGCACTCCTGGATGGTCACCCCGCGGTCGGGGGCGCTGCGCACGTAGAACCGGCCCAGCTCCCAGTCGATGTCCTCCTCGGACACTTCCAGCAGGTGGGCCGCCAGCTTGCGGGCCTTGGCCCGGATCTTGCGGCAGACCATGGCGATGGCCGCCCCCGCCACCGGCGTGCTGCGGGAGGCGTAGGTGCCCATGCCGAACGGGGCGGTGTCGGTGTCGCCCTCTTCCACGGTCACGTCGTCGGCCGGGATGCCCAGCTCGTGGGCGACGATCTGGCCCCAGGTCGTCTCGTGGCCCTGACCCTGGCCGCGGGCGCCGGTGCGCAGGATGGCCTTGCCGGTCATGTGCACCCGCAGTTCGGCCGAGTCGAACATCTTGATGCCGAGGATGTCGTACTCGCGGCTGTTGCCCGCCCCCAGCGGCTCGCTCATGGTCGAGATGCCGATGCCCAGGAGCCGCCCGCGCTTGGCCGCCTCTTCCTTCTGGCGCAGGAAGTCCTCGTAGCCGACCGCCTTCAGGCCCAGTTCGAGGCAGGCCCCGTACTGGCCGGAGTCGAGCAGGAAGCCGAACGGGGTCCGGTGCGGGAACTGCTCGTCCCGGACCAGGTTGATGCGGCGGAACTCGGCCTGGTCCATGCCGAGGTCCTCGGCGGCCGCGTGCATCATCCGCTCCTGGAAGAACATGGCCTCGGTGACCCGGAACGAGCACCGGTAGGCCACCCCGCCCGGTGCCTTGTTGGTGTACATGCCCCGGGCGGCCAGGTGCGCGAACGGCACGTTGTAGCAGCCGAACGCGGAGTGCATCAGGCCGATCTTGAACTTGCTGGGCTGGGCGTCGGCGAAGAAGGCGCCGTGGTCGGCCAGCGTCCGCATGCGCATCCCCAGGATCTTGCCGTCCCGGCGCAGGGCCAGCTCGCCGTCCAGGTACACGTCCCGGGCGAAGCCGGTCGAGATCAGGTTCCCGGTCTTGTCCTCGATCCACTTCACCGGCCGTTCCAGCAGGATCGAAGCCAGGATCGAGCACACGTAGCCCGGGTAGACCGGCACCTTGTTGCCGAACCCGCCGCCGATGTCGGGGGAGATGATCCGGATCATGTGCTCGGGCAGCTCGGCGATCAGCGCCACCGCGGCCCGGACGATGTGCGGGGCCTGGGTGGTCATGTACACGGTCAGCTTCTGGGTCGACCGGTTGAAGTCCGCGATCGAGCCGCAGCACTCGATCGGGCTCGGGTGCGAGCGGGGGTAGTGCAGCTGCAGCCGGGAGATGACGTCGGCTTCGGTGAAGGCCCGGTCGGTGCCTTCGGCGTCGCCCACCTCCCAGTCGTAGATGACGTTGCCGTCCTGGCCTTCCTTGTCGTCCCGGATGACCGGGGCGTCCGGCTGGCCGGCCTGCTGCGGGTTGACCACCGCCGGCAGCGG
>DASXJM010000733.1:0-3130 GCA_036497405.1 Streptosporangiaceae bacterium
GCGCCGATCTCCTTGTAGGTCAGGCCGGTGAGCACCTGGCGGGCGATCTCCTGCTCGCGGGCGCTGAGGACGGCGTCCGGGGGCGACTCGCCCAGCTCGGCCCCACCGGCCGCCACCGGGGCGGCCGCGGGCCCGGTGCCCTCGGCGGGAGCCGGCGGGGGCGGAACCGGGGTGGCTGGGGCCGCGCCCGCGGGGACCTCGGGCCGGATCGCGCGGGCGCACTCGAGCAGCACGGCCATGGCCTTGCGGTCGGTGGCCCGGATCGCGGCCTGCCCGGCCAGCCTGGCTCCCTCGGCTCCGGAGCCGGCCGCGGCCAGCTGACGGGCGGTCGCCACCACCTGGTCGACCTCGGCCGTCCCGGCCAGCACCCGCATCCAGCAGGCCGCCGCGTCGGCCAGCACGGCCGCGTACGGGCTGGCGCTGGCCGCCTCGACCAGCGCGGCCACGTGCCGCCGGGCCTCCTGCGGAGATTCGGCCGCGATCGCGGCGTGCACGCCGGACCAGTGCAACGGCACCCGCCACAACGCGGGCTCGCCCAGCTGTTCCAGCAGCACGTCGGCCTGGCGCAGGTGAGGCTTGATCCACCACTGCTCGCTGAGGCGGGCCGCGGCCACGGCCAGCTCACCCAGCGGCAGCAGGACGTACAGGTCGACTGGGTGCTGGAGCATGGCTTCGCGGGCCCGGGACCAGCCGCGCTGCAGGGCGGACAGGTCACCCTCGCGCCGGGCCAGCCCGACCTCGATGGCGGCCGCGAACAGCTCGTCGCGGGGCTCCAGCGCGGGCCGGCCCGCGCCCGCGCCGGCCGCGGTCAGCAGGGCGTGGGCGTCGCCAGTGTGCCCGCGCAGCATGGCCAGGAACCCCAGCAGCAGCTGGTGCCGGGTCCCGGCCAGCCGGCCGCCGTGCCGGGCCGCGGTGGCTCGCCGCAGCACCGAGGCCGCGGCCGCGAACTCGCCCGCGTGCATGGCCACCAGGGCGGCCAGGGCGGCCGGGGTGTCTGGCAGCAGCGGCGTGCTGCCGGCCGACTCGAGCAGGCTCGCGGCCCGGCTCAGCTGGGACAACGCCACCACCGACGAGCCGGTGACCGACTCTTCGACGCCGTGGGCGATCAGCGATTCGATCCCGTTCAGCAGGGTCGGCGTGTTCTCGGTGTGGCCGGGGCAGCTGGCCAGGACCTTCTGAGCCTCGGCCAGGGCGCCGATGCCGGCCAGCACCGGCACCGCGATCACCGGGTAACCGGCTCCGCTCGGGGAGTCGGCGACCCGGTACAGCTCGGCGGCCCGGGCCAGCATGCCGCGGTGGGCCAGCACGGCGGCGGTGACGCCCAGGGCCCGGGTCCGTTCGGCGGAGGGCTCGCCCTCCCCGGCCTCGCCGGTGAGCGAGTCGCCGACCAGGGCCTCGTCCGCGAGCCGGAGGGCCTCGTCGAGCCGGCCGCAGCGGGCGGCCGCGTCGGCCCGGCCCGCCAGCAGGGCCGGCGATTGAGCCCCGGCCGCCGCCGCGGCCGCGAACAGCCGGCTGGCCAGCTCGGGATTGGAACCCAGCGCTTCCTGCCCCGCCACCTGCAGCGTCTCCGCCACCTGGGCCCCCCGGGCGCTGGTCCGCAGCAGGGCCTGGCCCACCGGCACCATCGAGCCGCCCCGGCTCAGCTGCAGCTCGGCCAGGCGTTCGCAGATCCGGTTGGTGTAGGCGGCCGGGGTCAGCCGGAGCAGCAGCCGGCCGACCAGCGGCACCACCGTGCCCTGGTCGGTCATGAGCCCGGTGGCCTGGGCCGCCTGCAGGGCCCGGTCGACAGCCGGGCCGTCGGTCTCCAGCAGGTGGCCGAGAGTCTCGGCGTCGCCGCCGGTGCTGAGCGTGGCCGCGAACAGCACGTCCCGCACCTCGGCGGGCAGGGCTTCCAGCACGTAACGCAGTTGCTCCCGGACCCCGGCCGGGACGTCCAGCCGAGTCCGCGGGACGAGGCGGCGCACGGCGTCCGCGGTCAGCTGGCCGCTGTCCCGCAGCCCGGTGACCAGCTGGTCGAGCAGCACCGGCAGGCCCGTGGTCTGCTCGTACATCAGCCGGGCCAGCAGCTCCGGGCACGGCGTGCCCAGCAGTTCGGCCACCCGGTCGGCGATGGCGGCCCGGTCCAGGTAGCCGAGCACGATCGGGGGGCGGCGGGCCGTCAGCGCGGTACCGAGCGCGGTCAGCCCCGGGCTGGCCGGCCAGCGCCGGTGCGCGACCAGCAGCCGCTGGCCCGGGGTGCCGGCCAGCTGGCGCAGGGCGGTCAGCTGGGTCTCGTCCAGCCCGTGCGCATCGTCGATGAGGACCGCGCTGTCAGCCGGAGCGGCACCCCCGGCGCCCTCGCCGGCCCCGTCGGCCGGAACGGCGCGGACGACCGGCACACCAGCCTCGGCGTAAGCCCGCGCGGCCGCTTCCAGCACCGGGGTCTTGCCGCAGCCGCCCGGCCCGGTGATGTCCAGCAGCAGGCCCACGCCCGGCTCGGCGCTGATCTCGGCGGCCACCCGGCTCGCGGCGGCGGGCACGCCGCTGTGCGGCCGCGCCTCGATCGCCGTCATCTACCGGGTGGCCCGGGTATGACCGGCCGGCCCTGAAGTCACCAGCATCGTGCTCCTCGGTCGCTCGCCAGCAATCGCTTGCACGCTCAGTGCGGGATGCGGGAAGACCTGAGCTTGGTAGCGGCCGTCAAGCGAACGAAACGGTCGCCACGGCCAGCCTTGTTCATGCCCCCCAAGGAACAGTGAATCTCATTTTGTGGCTACGTACAGGTTAATTTCATGTTTCGGTGCTCCAAGTCGCTTTAGTTGACTTTTAAAACATGTCTTCGCAGGCCAGAGCGGGTACAGGCCGAGCTAATGGGCGGGCTGAACCCAGCGATGCCGGTCAGCACGGGGAGGCCTGATGCTCGGCTTCGTACCCCCCGAGCCGCCCCGCACCAAGCTCGACGTCATCGACGCCTGGACCGAGCGGAACCCGGTCTGACCCAGCTGACCCAGCCTGAAGCGATATTCACCCGATGTGGTCACGGCGCGGACTGCTCACAATGGGCCACCAGTAGTTACAGTGTGTTTACTGGGATCGGAGTCACCTGAGGTCATCTGGGGAGCGGCGGGGGATGGCGGTCAAAGCCGAAGAC
>DASXJM010000734.1:0-4564 GCA_036497405.1 Streptosporangiaceae bacterium
ACGTTCGGCCGGATCGGCGGCCGGCCGATGGGCATGTACACCACGGTGGCCAACACCGATCAGTGGATGGAAAAGTTCGGCATCGACATCGAGGACATCGACCAGTACGAGCTGGTCCGGCGGGGCTTCCTGGTCGACCCGGCCCTGACCAAGGCGGCCCGGCTGTGGCTGGAGAAGCACGCCGCGGGGGTCCACTACGACGGGGACAAGCTCACCCCGGAACTGCTGGAACGGCAGATCGGCGTGTACTACGCGGTCCGCGAGCTGGCGCAGGAGTGGCAGCTGGACTTCTGCGGCATCAAGGGCCAGCCGGAGATGACCAACAACTGGTGCACGATGGACGTGGCCGAGGCCTTCCTCAACGACCCCTACGACTGGGACGGCCCCAAGGAGACGCTGGTCTGCTCGACCGAGTCCGACATGGACGCCGCCCTGACCATGCAGATCATGAAGGGCCTGGCCGGGACGCCGGTGCTGTTCGCCGACGTGCGCCACTACGAGGCCGAGTTCGACGTCTGGGACCTGTGCAACTCCGGCCAGCACGCGACCTGGTTCGCGGCCCGCAGCGACGAAAGCGCCGAGAACCTGGCCCGGGTGCACCTGTATCCGGAGGTGCTGTACTTCCCGGCCGGCGGGGCCTCGGTCCAGCACATCGCGGCCCCGGGCGAGATGACCTTCGCCCGGCTGACCCGCAAGTCCGGCCGCTACCGCCTCCACCTGCTGCGCGGGGAGTTCCGCGAGTTCGACGCGGCCACCGCCGACCGGCTGGCCCGGCAGTCGACGTTCGAGTGGCCGCACGCGTTCGCCCGCTTCAACGCCAGCGCCGAGGAGTTCCTGACCCGGTTCAGCGCCAACCACATCCACGCCGTCCCCGGTGACATCACCGCCGAGCTGCAGGCGGTCTGCGGTTATCTCGACATCGACGTCGACATCATCGGGACGATTTAAAACCCTTTATTTATCGAAGGTCGGAATCTGGCTGGTCGGCCAGATTCCGACCTTCGATATCAATTGAGTTTTTCGAGTTCGCTCACTGATCCGGCCGCCAGCATCGGGCCCCTCGTCCCGGCCTTGGGGCGGAAGGTCTCCGCGCCCACCACCAGCTGGTCGACCCGGACCGAGCCGGACAGCACCTCCAGCTCGACCCGGGTCCCGTCCGGGCCGCCCGGGGTCTGCTGGATCGTGCCCCAGGCCGAGCCGGTCGACCAGAACCAGCGCGCGGGCCGGGTCGCCTCGGCGAACGTCATCTGCCCCTGGCGGGCGTCGTAGCCGAACCCGGTCAGCGCCACCACCAGGCCCCAGCTGGCCATGGCCCGCGCGTAGTGGTGGCCGCACTCGGCCTCGTCGAACGGGTTGCGGCGCCGCCCGCTGAACCGTTCCCGGGCCGCCGCCACCACGTCTTCGGCCAGCTCGGCCCGGCCCTGCTGGATGAGGCCGATGGCGTAGACGTACTCCAGCCCGGTCCACACCTCGGGCCAGTAGGGCATCGGGTGCTCGGGCAACCCGTTCGGGTAGGCCATCACGATGTGCCCGCGCTCACCGCGGGTGGCGTAGGTGCGCATGTAGTTGGTCCAGGCCCCGAAGTCGGGCACGTAGTTCAGCCGGTGGATCGTGTCCAGCGTGGTCCGGGTGTGCTCGGGGTCGAACACCGGCCCGATCCCGGTCACCCGGGCCCAGGTGTCCCCGAGCAGCTGGTCGGTCAGGCAGCCGTCCCCGATCTGGAACTCGGGGTGGTCGGCCTGCTCGGCGCCCATGCTGTCCGACCGCAACCGGGCCGCCACCCGGCTGAAGTCCCCGGGCGGGATGATCTTCTGCTCGTAGTAGCGCCCGTTGAACAGCTGGTCCTCGGTCAGCCGCTGCCCGCTGG
Source organism: Streptosporangiaceae bacterium (assembly GCA_036497405.1). Classification (GTDB taxonomy): domain Bacteria; phylum Actinomycetota; class Actinomycetes; order Streptosporangiales; family Streptosporangiaceae; genus Bog-532. Next base: position 1,868 of record DASXJM010000734.1, read on the forward strand.
CCAGCACGTCCCGGCAGGTGGCGGCGAACTCCGGGTCCCCGGCCGCCTCGGCCATCCGCGCGCCCGCGGCCAGCGCGGCCAGGTACCAGCTCTGGATGACCGGGGTGGGCCCGAAGTACTCCACGTCCATGGTGTTGTGCTGGGTGCCCTCGGCCAGCCCGTCCCGGTCGGCGTCCCAGCCGCCCTCGATCCAGGCGAACTCGATCGAGCGCCGGCAGGCCGGCCACAGCGCCCGCAGCCAGTCGTCGTCGCCGCTCAGCTGCCACTCCCGGTACAGCTTGACCACGCAGCCGAACTGCCCGTCGGCCGCGGTCAGCGGGTAGTCCCGGGCCTTGTCCAGCGGCAGCAGGATCCGGAAGCTCATGCCGCCGTCGTCGCCGGTGGCGTACTGATACTCCAGCTCCCGCATCTGCCGGGCCAGGGCTCCGAACAGGTACCCGGTGGCCAGGTCGTAGTTCCACACGTGGGTGCACGAGCCCAGGCAGGAGCCGGCGTCGTCCAGGCACCCCTCCCAGCCGAACGGGTGCCCGTCGGCGGTCCGGAACCAGGTCTGGCTGCGCAGCGTGCTCAGATTGAACAGGGCCGCTTCCTTGACCGGGGCGCTCAGGTCGCTGGACCAGAACGCGGACACGAACCGCTGGGTGGCCGCCTCCAGCTCGGGCAGCCGCGGCGCGTGCCGGGTCAGCGCGTCCCAGGCGTCGGTGCTCAAGGTGGTGTAGTGGTTGCCGACGATCTCCGGCCCGGCCAGGCCGCGCGGGCCCTGGCTTCCGCCCACCCAGGACCGGCGGTTGGGGAAGTGCCAGCCGAGCAGGAACACGGCCTCGGCCCGCTCCCCGGGCGGCAGCGTCCGGTGGGCCCCGACCGTCCCGGCCACCGCGGCCTCGACCGTGGGCCCGTGGCTGCCCAGCCCGAACGTCCCCGGCGCGGGCTGACCGGTGGCCAGGAAGCCCTCCCACATGGCGAACAGGCCCTGGTTCCACTTGCCCATGCCCCAGGCCGGCCCGGTCCAGGTGTCCGCGCCGACCGCGGCGGCCGCGATCGTGCCCCACTCCTCGTGCTGGGGGTCCATGGCCTGGTCGGACAGGAGCACTCCGGCCAGCCCCGGGCTCCCGGGGGCGGAGCGCACGGCCACGTCCGGCCGGCTCGGCTCCCCGGCCGCCCGCAGCGTGTGGCCCGGCAGCGTCTCGGCCGAGAACATGATGTCGGCCGCCAGCGGCTCGCTGGACCGGTTGGTCAGCGTGACCCGGAACTGGGCCAGCGGCAGCCCGCTGGCCTCCTCGTCCCCGGGGACCAGCGGGTTGACCGCGGTCACGGCCACCTCGACCGGGAAGTCCGGGTCGGACAGCAGCACCCGCCCGAACGGGTAGCTGGCCTGGAACTCGCACTGCCCGAACCGGGGCAGCCCGGCCAACGGGGCCGGCGACCCCTGCCAGCCCTCGACCTCCTCGTCGAACAGCGCCCCCTCGCAGATCCGGGCCTGCGCGGGCGCCTCTTCGGTGGGGCCACCGACCGGGGCGAACCGGCAGGCGAAGAAGGTCAGCGCCGAGGTCAGCCCCTTGGACGGATGGTTCTCCAGCTCCCAGTCCCGGAACTGCCCTCGCCCCCCGAAGCCCACCGTCCCGGTCCCGATCCCGCCCAGCGGCAACGAGATCCGATTCAGCTCAGCCCCCGTGTAACTCCGGGCTACCGGCCATGACTCAGTCACCTCAGAAACCCCTCTCACCGCGAGATTCCGCGGTAACCGATGCCCTCCATCAGGCGGCGCTGCAGGAACACGAACCCGATCACGCACGGCACGCACAACACCGAGAGCCCCGCGAACACGGCTCCGATCGGCCCGCCCCCGGCCACCGATTCCAGGTTGTACAGAGCCAGCGGGGCGGTCATCCGGTTGGTGCTGTTGATGTACAGGTTGGGCCAGAAGAAGTCGTTCCAGATGTACTGGCCGGTGATGACCATGACCGCCGAGATCGCGGGCCAGGACATCGGGACCATGATCCGGCGGATGATGGTCAGGTGCCCGGCCCCGTCGATCCGGGCCGCGTCGTCCAGGTCGGTGGGGATGGTCCGGAAGTGCTGCCGGAGCAGGAACACCCCGACCACCTGGATCAGGGCCGGGATGATCAGCGACAGCTGGTTGTTCAGCAGGTGCAGGTACTTGACGACCACGAAGCTGGGCACCGCCGACACCTGGCTGGGCAGCGTCAGCGCGGCCAGGAACAGCGTGAACAGGACCTCGCGGCCGCGGAATTCGATCCGGGCGAACACGTAGGCGGCCAGCACGCTGACCGCGGCCGCCCCGACCACCACCGCCACCGTGACCACCACCGAGTTCAGCAGGTTCCAGCCGAACGGGCCGCTGAACAGGGTCTGGTAGCCGCGCAGCGTGACCGAGGTCGGGATCCAGATCGGGGCGATGGAGGTCTGCTCGCCGGGTGTTTCGAAGGACTGCAGCACCACCCACAGCACCGGGGCCAGCATGGCCGCCCCGACGATGATGAGGACGGCGGACAGGATCCACTGTGACGGCTCGAACCGCCGCCGCCGGCGCGGGCTCACGGCCGGGCGCAGGGCTTGGGACTGGCTCATGTCGGCTGGCCTCCTAGACCCGCTCGTAGTGGACCCAGCGCCGCGCCAGCAGGCCCATCACGACCACGAAGCTGACGAGGATGGCCACGTTGATCAGCGACACCACCG
>DASXJM010000735.1:0-7242 GCA_036497405.1 Streptosporangiaceae bacterium
CGAAGCCGAGGTCGCCCGCCTGCTGGGTTGTTCGGCGGGCACGGTCAAGACCCACACCTACCGCGGCCTGCGTGCCCTGCGCACGGTCCTGGGCCCCGATCTCAATCCCGCCGGCGCACGAAGGAGCACCACGCTATGACCGGCACCCAGTACACCGAGGACGAGGTGCGCCAGCTGTTTGCCCGCGCCACCGAGGACATCCCGCCCGACCTGGACCTGCTGGCCGGTTTCCAGGCCCGGCGCGGGCCGCGCCGGTTTCGGCGGTGGCCCTCGCTTCGGCGGCCCCGCCCCCGTCTCCGGGTCCCGATCGCCGCCGGCGCCGTGGCCGCGGCGGCCATCACCGCGATCGCGGTCACCCTTGCCGCCAGCCCAGCGCCGGCCCCGGGGCCGGCGCCGTCCGGGTCAGCCCCGGCCGACCTGGTCCGGGCAGCCATGATCACCGCAGCCCAGAACTACCGGGTTACCTTGCGCATCACCCCGGTCTCGCCGGCACCCGGACCGGCACAAACCATCACCGGCAGCTTTGACCCGGCCCGCGGGGTCGGGGCGGAGACGATGGACGGCTCTGACCTCGCCCGCTATGACGGCCGCTACATCTACCTGCGCATCTTGCCCACCGGCCGCAAGATCTACCAGCAGCTGTACGCGCAGCAATACCACCTGACCCTGCGGCCCAGCCAGATCTGGGAGCGGGTCACCGAGCCGACGCTGAACCGCAGCCGGTTCCTGCTCATGACCGAACTGATGTCCGGGAGTGTGGCGACCGTGCAGGTGCTGAGCCCGGCCGGCCTGGTCGCCATGCTCAAGGGCGCCAGCCAGGTCCGGGGCATGGGCCCCGCATCCGGGCCGGGCTGGACCGGCACGGCTTACTCGTTCCAGCTCAGCGCGGGCATACCCACCCCCAACAGCAAGCTCAGGACCATCGTGACCGTGCGCGGCACCGCCGGCCTCGACCAGCAGGGCCGGATCCGTAGCCTGACGGGCCGCGAGACGAGCCGCACCCCCGACGCTCCCGCCGGCGAACACCTGGCCGCCGCCTCGATCAGCCTCGCGTTCAGCGGCTTCGGGCAGCCGATCCCGGCCAGCATTCCGCCCGCCCGCCAGGTCATCGTCCGCCCGCAGAAATAGCTGATAACAGCAAGAAGCCAGGCTTAAGATTCAGATCTTTTCCTAAATTCGCGGTGGAGCCGACGGAATCGGGGCCGGGGGCTGGTCTAGATCCATGATTGTTCCGACCATTGCCAGGGGGCACGTCATGCCGAATCCATCTTTCGCCATCGTCACCGGGGCCAGCCGGGGCTTCGGTCACGCGATCGCGGCCGCGCTGACCGCGGCGGCCCGCACGGTCATCGGGGTCGCCCGGGACGGGAGCGCACTTGAACTGGCGGCCAAGGAACTGGGGGAGCGGTTCGTGCCGGTGGCCGGGGACGCCACTGACGAGGCGCTGGCGGACCGGCTGATCGGCCGGTACCGGCCGGGCCTGCTGGTGCTCAACGCCGGGGCCCGCCCGCACCTGGCGCCGCTACCCGAGCAGACCTGGGAGACGTTCAGCCGCAACTGGCACACCGACACCCACCAGGCGTTCACCTGGACCCGGGCGGCGCTGCGGACCCCGCTGGCCCCGGGCAGCACGGTGGTGCTGATGTCCAGCGGCGCGGCCATCGCCGGCTCCCCGCTCAGCGGCGGCTACGCCAGCGCCAAGGCGGCCCTGCGCTACCTGCGCAGCTACGCGGCCGAGGAGTCCGAGCGGGCCGGGCTGGGTCTGCGCTTCGCGGCCCTGCTGCCCCAGCTCACCCCGGCCACCGGCCTGGGCGAGGCCGCGGTGGCCGGCTACGCCGCCCGCCAGGGCGTCAACCCGGGCACCTACGCCGCGAACTTGTCGCCGATCCTGACCCCCGAGCAGGTGGCCGCGGCGGTGCTGGCGGTGGCGGCCGATCCGGCCAGCCCGCCGGAGTACCTGGTCAGCGGGGCGGGCTACCGTGCCCTCTGAACGGGCGGCGCCGCGCCAGGGCGACTTCGCCACCGTGGCCGAGCCGTACCGGCCCGAACTGCTGGCCCACTGCTACCGGATGCTCGGTTCCGTCCACGACGCCGAAGACCTGGTGCAGGAGACTTACCTGCGGGCCTGGCGCGGCTTCGACCGGTTCGAAGGCCGGTCCTCGGTCCGGCGCTGGCTCTACCAGATCGCCACCCGGGCCTGCCTGACCGCGCTGGAGGCCCGGGGCCGGCGGCCGCTCCCGTCCGGCCTGGGCGCACCGTCGGAGGATCACCGGGTCGCAGTGGCGGAGCGGGACCCGATGGTTCCGTGGCTGCAGCCCGTGCCCGACACCCTGCTCGGTGCGCCCAGCTCCGGGGACCCCGCGGTGGTGACGGCGGCCCGGGCCGGGGTCCGACTGGCCTTCATCGCCGCGCTGCAACTGCTGCCCGCCCGCCAGCGGGCCATCCTCACCCTGCACGACGTGCTGGCTTTCACCGGCGGCGAGATCGCGGCCCTGCTCGACACCAGCCCGGCCGCGGTGGACAGCGCGCTGCGCCGGGCCCGGGCCCGGCTGGCCCGGGCCGGTCCCGTCCAGGACGACCTGGGCGAACCGGGGGCCGTAGACCGGCGGGCGCTGGTCGACCGGTACGTCGACGCCTTCACCCGCGCCGACCCGGACGCGCTGATCCAGTTGCTGCGGGCCGATGTGGAGCTGGAGATGCCGCCCGTCCCGACCTGGTTCACCGGTCAGCAGGCAGTGACCGGGTTCCTGTCCGCCCGGGTCATGCGCCCGGGCCGGTGGCGCCTGCTGCCGTCGTCGGCCAACACCCAGCCCGCGCTGATCATCCACCACCGTGGGGGAGCGGGGCCGTGGAAGCCCTACGGAGTCCAGGTGCTGACCCTGAGCGGGAACCGGGTGGCCCGCATCGTGTCGTTCAACGACCCGGGCCTGGTGCCGGCTTTCGCTCCCGCTCCGGCCGCGACTGAGGGCTCAGCTCATCATGATCACTGATAACAGCAAGAAGCTAGCGGCAGCACCTAGGGGTAAGACGACCACCAATGAAACCGTCAGCCCAAGCCGCCAACGGCGACCGGGATGGGGGTGTCGCCGCTGATGAGGTCCAGGGTCTGGCCGGCGGTGGCCGGGGTGTCGAGCAGGGCCAGGATGACCGCGGCCACGTCGGCCCGGGGGACCTGGCCGCGGGGGAGCGGGGGCGGGGCCAGCCGGACCTGGCCGGTGCCGGCGTCGTCGGTCAGGCCGCCGGGACGCAGAATCGTCCAGTCCAGGTCCCGGGTCCGCAGGTCGTCCTCGGCGGCCGCCTTGGCCACCAGGTAGGCGGCCCACACCTCGTCGGTGCCCGGGGCCGGGGGCTGGTCGACGCCCATGCCCGGAGATCTGCACGAACCGGCGGACACCGGCCCGGCCGGCCGCGTCGGCCAGCAGCACCGAGGCGCCGCGGTCCACGGTGTCCTTACGGGCCGCCCCGCTACCGGGCCCGGCCCCGGCCGCGAACACCACCGCGTCGGCGCCGTCAAGCAGCGCGGCCACCTGGTCCACGGACGCGGCCTCCAGGTCGGCCACCGCGGCCACGCCCCCGGCGGCCGACACCTCGTCGGCGTGGGCCGGGTTCCGGATCAGCCCCACCGCCTGGTCGCCGCGCTGGGCCAGCAGCCGCTCCAGCAGCAACGCGATCTTCCCGTGCCCCCCTGCGATCACTACCCGCATGACGTCACCCTAGTGGCTCCCACCACGGGCGGTTATGGGCGTACCAGGCGATGGTGGCGGCCAGGCCGGCCCCGAACTCCACCCGCGGGGCCCAGCCCAGCTCGTCGCGGATCTTGGTCCAGTCCACCGAGTACCGCCGGTCGTGGCCGGGCCGGTCGGGCGCGGGCTCGACCATCGACGCGTCGGCCCCGACCGCGGCCAGGATCCGGCGGGTCAGCTCGGCGTTGGTCAGTTCGGTGCCGCCGCCGACGTTGTAGACCTGGCCCGGGCGGCCGGACACCGCGACCCGGGCCACGGCGTCGCAGTGGTCGTCGGCGTGCAGCCAGTCCCGTACCTGCTGGCCGTCCCCGTACAGCGGCACCTTCTGCCCGTCCAGCAGCCGGGTCACGAACCGCGGGATCAGCTTCTCGGGAAACTGGTACGGCCCGTAGTTGTTGGAAGCCCGGGTGACGCAGACCGGCAGCCCGTAGGTGCGGTGGTAGGCCAGCGCCAGCAGGTCGGCGCCGGCCTTGGCCGCCGAGTAGGGCGAGCTTGGGTCCAGGGGCTGGGTCTCGGCCCAGGAGCCGGACGCGATCGACCCGTACACCTCGTCGGTCGACACCTGGACGAACTTGCCGACCCCGGCCCGGGCCGCGGCCTCCAGCAGCACCTGGGTGCCGAGCACGTTGACCGAGACGAACGGGGCCCCGTCGGCGATGGACCGGTCGACGTGGGTCTCGGCCGCGAAGTGCACCACCAGGTCGGTCCCGGTCATGAGCCGGGTGACCGGAACCGGGTCACGGATGTCGACGACCTCGATCCGCAGGCGCGGCGATCCGGTCACCGGGGCCAGGCTGGCCAGGGTCCCGCCGGTGGCCAGTGCGTCCAGCACCACCACCTCGGTGCCGGCGAGCCCCGCCCACCGGCCTTCGATCAAAGCGCGGACAAAATTCGAACCGACAAAGCCCGCACCACCCGTGACCAGCACCCGCATCGGCGTGCGGCGGTCCACTCAGCCCTCGGTCAGGTAGGCGGCGATGGCCCGGCCCAGGTCGGGCTGGGCCACGGCGCTCATGTGGTTGCCGGGAACCCGGGCCGCCCGGCCGTGGGGCAGCACGGCGGCCAGGTCTTCGGCGGCGCCGTTGTCGTTGTCCTCGTCCCCGGCCAGCACCAGCACCGGCACGGTGATCGCGGCCAGCGCCTCGGCCGGGGTGTCCACGTTCGAGTCCAGCAGGTGCAGCCCGGCCACCGGGTCGGCGCCGGTGCTCTTCATGAACGCTTCGGCCTTGCCTTCGGCGGACCGGCGGTCCCAGCCGCCCTGATTCTCCAGGATGCGGCGGAAGTGCGCGTTCCGGGCCGAGGCGTGCACGATGCCCTCCAGACCCATGCCCGCGATCACGGCCCGGTCCGGCGTGGCCTCGCGGGCCAGCATCCGCGCCGTGGTCCGGCCACCGAGGGAGTAACCGCCCAGCGCGTAACCGGTCAGGCCCAGCGTCTCGATCAGCGCGAAGCCGTCGTCGGCCAGGACGTCCGCCGGGTAGGCGGCCCGGTCCTGCGGCTTGGCGCTGTCCCCGTGCCCGCGCAGGTCGGGCATGATGACCCGGAACCCGGCCTCGGCGACCCGGGCCGCGTGCCCGTACCGGATCCAGTTGGTGACGGCGTTGGAGAAGTAGCCATGGATCAGCACCACCGGCCGCCCCTGGCCCACCTCCCGGTAGGCGAGCTTGGCGCCGTCGCGGCCGGCGAAGTACTGCACGGGAACATCAGCCATACCTGAAGTTATCAAGGTGTATTAGCCAGGCCTGGGCGGACTCTTTCTCCTATGAAAGGCTGCAACCTAAACATGCCCGATTGGTCCGAATGAGGGGGACGTATGGCCAGCAGGCGGCGGCGGGCCGTTACGGTCGGGCCGTTCCCGTTCGGCAATCCCGACGGCTCCCGGGCCGATCTCGAAGACCTGATCCACGATTTCGTGGACTTCGGCGGCAACCCCGCCTACGGGCACCTGGCCACCAAGGCCAACGACTCCATGGTCCGCGTCATCGTCGGCAAACTCGGGGCCGGGAAAACCAGCTACCTGCGCCGATTGCAGGATTTCCAGGCTCACCAGGAATCGGTCTACAGCGACCCGCCGCAGCAGGACCTGCCCAAGACCGAGATCGTGGTCAAGGTCTGCCAGTGGTATTCGGGCCCGGTGCTGGTCGAGAAGTGGATGCAGATCTGGGAACGGGCCATCATGCGCTCGCTGGCCTCCCATCTGCTGCGCCGGCCCGCCCTGCGGCAGCAATTGGACGACGAGAACGCCGCGCTTCTGGAAGGGCCCTACCAGAAGCTGGTCGGCACCTCACTGCGCCCGCGCTCCATCTACAGCCAGGTCCGGGACATCGTCAATGAACGGCAGACCGCCCATCAGCTGTCGGCTTTCCTGGACGATCCGCTCTGGGATGACCTGGAAGACCTGCTCGGTGAAATTCTCAGCCAGTGCCGCCCGGTTTACCTGTACCTGGACGCGGTCGACGAGGAATTCGGCCATGCCCCGATGTACTGGCTGAAATGCCAGGAGGGATTGTTTTACCAGGTCATGCGGATGCTCCGGAATCACCGGATCGGTGGCCGGCTGCACGTGGTCGTCTGTATCAGGGACATTGTCATGTCCTCGGTGGCCCGCACCGAGCACGCCCCGCGGTATCACAATGAGCCGCATATCCGGGTGCTGAACTGGGACCGGGAATCCCTGCTCTACCTGCTGCAGCGCAAGCTGGAGCGGCTGCCGGCCGCCTTGGTGATGCGCCGCCCGGCGGACGGCCCGCCGTCGATCAGCGACTGGCTCGGGCTCAACGGCGACTGGCCCGGGATCGACGGCACCCAGTCCATCGAGGACTACCTGCTCAGCCACACCCGGATGATCCCCCGCGACATCGTCTCGCTCGGCAACGAGCTGTCCGAGGAAGTGGTCCGGCACAAGCAGGCGGGCCAGCACGCGGTCTCGGCCGAGGCGGTCCGGACCGTGGTCGCCCGCTGCGCCAAGCGCTTCGGCGACTCCCAGCTGGCCCAGTGCGCCAACCAGGTCTCCTCGGACCAGATGCCCGGCAACGCGGCCCGGTACGACTACTCCGAGACCTACACCAGCTCCCAGGAGTACATCCAGGACGTGCACGACCAGCTCCGGGACCTGGTCGGGACGGTCCGGTTCGACCGGTTCACCCGGTCCGAGCTGGACGTGCTGCAGGACCTGGCCAGCCAGGAGTACGGCATCGCCACCGACCTGGCCTCGGTGCTGTGGCAGAACGGCCTGCTCGGCTACGTCGACCACCTCGGCCGGCGGCGGTTCTACTCCCTCGGGGACGTGGGCGCGTTCAACCTGCCCCCGGACGTGAAGACCTACGTGCTGCACCCCTGCCTGGTCTACGCGGTCGGCGGCATCCAGCAGATCGAGCACGACCACGGCCCGGGGGAATGGACGTGACCGCGATCCGTTACCTGTCCTACGGCAGCTGGCGCGAGCTCAAGCGGGACCTGCTCAACGAGCTGTTCGAGGACGGCGTGTTCCGTTCCGAGC
>DASXJM010000736.1:0-6096 GCA_036497405.1 Streptosporangiaceae bacterium
TGCGGCTCGCGGAACACGTCGAGCAGGTAGTGGCCGGTGGCCGGATCGCGCAGCCAGGTTTGGTGCGTGGCCGCCAGCACGGCCGGGGACGCGCCGGTCCAGAGGCGGCCGCTGCTGACGGCGTCGAAGGCGTAGCCGGGGAAGCAGTCGCGGACCGCTGAGAAGCTCGCGGCCGGGATGGCGATCTCGATGTCGCCGTGCTCGCGCGTCTGCTCGCCCCGGAACAGGTCCAGGGCCCACCCCGCCGCCACGCACCAGGGCGCCGTGATCCCGGCCAGGCGCCGGGCGACCTCAGCCGGGTCCCAGCTGAAGGCCCAGCGGGCGTCGAGGGCGTCGATCTCGGCCGGTGACAGCTCGACCCCGTCCCCGGGCAGCTGCTCGTCCGGGTCCGTCACACCTTCCCGAACAGGCGGTCCCCAGCGTCCCCGAGCCCCGGGTAGATGTAGCCGTGCTCGTCCAGGCGCTCGTCGACGGCCGCGGTAACCACGCGGACCGGCGGGCCGGCCTGCTCGCCGAACGCCTTTTCCAGCCGGGCGATCCCCTCCGGCGCGGCCAGCAGCGAGACCGCGGTGACCGTGGCGGCCCCGCGCTCGACCAGCATGCCGATCACCGTCTGCAGGGTCCCCCCGGTGGCCAGCATGGGATCCAGCACGAACGTCTCCCGGCCGGTCAGGTCGGCCGGGATCCGGTCTCCGTAGATCGACGCGACCAGCGACTCCTCGTCGCGGACCAGGCCCACGAACCCGACGTCGGCCATGGGCAGCAGCCGGATCATGCCGTCGAGCATGCCGATGCCGGCCCGCAGCACCGGCACGATCAGCGGCGGCGGGTTGCCGATCTTGACCCCGGCGGCGTCGCCGAGCGGGGTCTGGACGGTGACCGGCTGCACCCGGACCTCGCGGGTCGCCTCGTAGGCGAGCAGGGTGACCAGTTCGTCGGCCAGCCGCCGGAACGTCGCGGTCTCGGTGGCCACGTCCCGCAGGGCGGTGAGCTTGTGGGTGACCAGCGGGTGATCAATAACCAGAGTCTGCACGGAACAAGTGTGTCAGAGCCGCCCACCGTCACCGGCTGCGGCGCGCGCTGGCCGGCCGTCGAGGGGCACCCCCGGCCGGCCCGGAGGCCTGGCGCAGGTCGGTCTCGATGGCCCGCGCGGTCCGCAGCAGCGGTTCCAGCAGGTCCTGGATGACCTCGGCGACCGTGCGGCGGCCGGCGTGGGTGGACACATTGGCGGCGGCGATGACCCGGCCGTCGCCGTCCCGGATCGGCGCCGCCACCGACCGCAGCCCCTCCTCCAGTTCCTGGTCGACCAGGGCCCAGCCCTGCTCGCGGATGGTGGCCAGCTCGGCTCGCAGCGCGGGCGGGCTGGCGATGGTGTGCGAGGTCAGCGGGGCCAGGGTCACCGAGGCCAGGTAGCCGTCCAGCCAGTCGTCCGGGCGGTCGGCCAGCAGCACCCGGCCCATCGAGGTGGCGTAGGCCGGGAACCGGGTGCCGACGCTGATGGCCACGGTCATGATCCGCCGGGTCGGCACCCTGGCGATGTAGACCACGTCGTCCCCGTCCAGCTGGGACACGGACGAGGACTCCCGGACCTGCTCGACCAGCTGCTCCAGGTGCGGCATGGCCACCTCGGGCAGCGACAGGCTGGACAGGTAGGCGTAACCCAGTTCCAGGATCTTGGGCCGCAGCGAGAACTGGCCGCCGTCCATCCGCATGTAACCCAGGTTGACCAGGGTGTGCAGGAAGCGCCGGGCCGCGGCCCGGCTCAGCCCGGTGCTGGCCGCCACCTCGGACAGGCTCAGCTTGGCGTGCTCGGCGTCGAAGGCGCGGATGACCGCCAGCCCGCGCTCCAGCGACTGGATGAAATCCGCGTCGCGGGCGCCGTGGCCGCTGTTCCCGCCGTTCGCTGTGCGCACACCATGAACATAGCCGTGGCCCTGCTTTGACACCACCCGCGCCCGCGTCCTAAGTTCGCCCTCAGCACCATCGTTCGTAGAACGAACACCCGGTGAGAGACACAATGGTGGAGCGGTCATGGCACTCATGGACGAGTCAGCGTGGCGGGGCAAGGTCTTCCTGGGCGGCTGGACCGCGGGCGGGGGCGGGGACGCCGCCGTCACCGAGCCCGCCACCGGCCAGGAGATCGGCCGGTACGGCCTGGCCACCCCGGCCGACGTGGCCCGGGCGGCCCAGATCGCGACGGCCGCCCAGGTCAGCTGGGCGGCCAAACCGCACACCGAACGCCAGGCCATCCTGCGCCGGGCCGGGGACCTGTGGCTGGCCGCGGCCAGCGAGATCGAGCCGTGGGGCATCCGGGAGATGGGCAAGATCCCGCCCGCCATGCAGTTCGAGACCCACGTGGCCACCGAGGAGATCTTCGAGGCGGCCACCCTGCCGTCCCGGCCCTACGGTGAAATGCTGCCCAGTGAGCAGCCCCGGCTCAGCTACAGCGAACGGCTCCCGGTCGGCGTGGTCGGGGTGATCGCGCCGTTCAACTTCCCGCAGATCCTGGCCATCCGCTCGGTCGCCCCGGCGCTGGCTATGGGCAACGCGGTCATCCTCAAGCCCGACCCGCGCACCGCGGTGTCCGGCGGGGTCGTGCTGGCCCGGGTGTTCGAGGAAGCGGGGCTGCCCGAGGGGCTGCTGCACGTGCTGCCGGGCGGCGTCGACGTGGGCGAGGCTGTGGTCACCGAGCCGGCCGTGCGGGTCGTCTCGTTCACCGGTTCCACCGCCGCGGGCCGCCGGGTCGGCGAACTGGCCGCCCGCCACCTCAAGCGCGTCCACCTGGAGCTGGGCGGCAACTCGGCCCTGATCGTGCTGGACGACGCCGACCTGGACCGGGCCGCGTCGGCCGGGGCCTGGGGCTCGTTCCTGCACCAGGGCCAGATCTGCATGACCACCGGGCGGCACCTGGTCCAGGAGGCCGTGTACGACGAGTACGTGAGCCGGCTGGCCGACAAGGCCGGCCACCTGCCGGTCGGCGACCCGGCCACCGAGCAGGTCGCGCTGGGCCCGATCATCGACGAACGCCAGCGGGACAAGGTGCACAGCCTGGTCACCGCGACCGTGGACGCCGGCGCCCGGCTGGCCGCCGGCGGCACCTACGAGGGCCTGTTCTACCGCCCCACGGTGCTGGCCGACGTGTCGCCGCAGATGCCCGCCTATGCCACCGAGGTGTTCGGCCCGGTCGCCCCGGTGGTTCCGTTCGCCTCCGCCGAGGACGCGGCCAAGCTCGCCGCCGACAGCGAGTACGGCCTCTCGCTCGGCATCTTGACCCGCGACGTCATGCGCGGCCTGGACCTGTCCCGCAAGATCCCGACCGGGATCGTGCACATCAACGACCAGACCGTCGACGACGAGCCCAACATCCCGTTCGGCGGCCTGCTCGCGTCCGGGACCGGGGCCCGCTTCGGCGGCACCGCCAACCTCGACGCCTTCACCGAGACCAGGTGGGTCACGATCCGCGGCGACATCACGCCCTACCCGTTCTGATGCCCGAACGGACCCAGGTCGGGATCGTCGGGGCCGGCCCGGCCGGCCTGCTCCTGTCGCATCTGCTGGCCCTGCGCGGCGTCGACTCGGTGCTGGTCGAGAACCGCAGCCGGGCCTACTGTGAGGCCCGGCAGCGGGCCGGGCTGCTGGAGGACGGCACGGTCCGGCTGCTCCGGGCGGCCGGGCTCGGTGACCGCCTGGACCGTGAAGGCCTGGAACACGGCGGGATCTACCTGCAGTTCGCGGGGGAGCGGCACCACCTGGACTTCCGGGATCTGGCCGGCGGCCGGACGGTGACGATCTACGCCCAGACCGAGATCGTCAAGGACCTGATCGCGGCCCGGACCGCGGCCGGGGCCGCTCTGCACTTCGAGGTCAGCGAGACCGAGGTGGCCGGCCTGGACACCGACCGGCCAGTGCTGCGCTACACCGACGCCAGCGGCGCCCGGCACGAGGTGGTGTGCGACGCGATCGCGGGCTGCGACGGCTTCCACGGCATCTGCCGCCCGGCCCTGCCGGACGGCGTGGCGTCGGTGGCCGAGCGGGCCTACCCGTTCGGCTGGCTCGGCATCCTGGCCGAGGTGCCACCGTCCACCGACGAGCTCATCTACTGCCGCCACGCCCGTGGCTTCGCGCTCCACTCGATGCGATCGCCGCAGGTCAGCCGGATCTATCTGCAGGTTCCGGCCGACGAGGACATCGCCGTCTGGCCCGACGACCGGATCTGGGCCGAGCTCCGGACCCGCCTGGAGGTCCCGGGCTGGGAACTCAAGGAAGGCCCGATCACCGAGAAGTCGGTCACGCCGATGCGCAGCTTCGTGGCCGCCCCGATGCGCTCGGGCCGGCTGTTCCTGGCCGGGGACGCAGCCCACATCGTCCCGCCCACCGGGGCCAAGGGCCTCAACCTGGCCGTGGCCGACGTGACCGTGCTGGCCGACGCGCTCATCGACCTGACCACCCGGGGCGACAGCGGCCGGGCCGACGCCTACTCCGCCACCTGCCTGGACCGGGTCTGGCGGGCCAGCCACTTCTCCTGGTGGATGACCAGCATGCTGCACGTGGCCGGGGACCCGATGGACGAAGAACTGATGCAATCGCAGCTGCGTTACGTGGTCAGCTCGCCCGCCGCGGCCACCTCTTTGGCCGAGAACTACGTCGGCTATCCGCCCTTGAGTTCGTCCTTCTTCTGACCGGCCAGCCCGGCTGCTCAGCCCAGGCCGACGTGATGGCGCGGCCCGCGGGCCCGCGACCGCAGCGCGGCCAGGGCCGCGTACACCCCGGTCTCGGTCAGCGTCAGCGGCTCCCGGGACGCCCGCTCGGTGTACAGCAGGTGCAGGGCCCACAGCCGATGCCGCAGGCCGTGAATCTCGCGCCGAACCGCGTCGCTCAGGTCGGCCCGGCCGCGCGATGACCAGCCTTCTTCGGTATGGATCCGGGTCAGATGGCGGGTCAGCTCCTCGTAGCCAGCGGGCCCGCTGACCAGGAGGAACAGCAGGCTCGCCTCGCGCACGGCCACCGCGAAGTCCGGCCGCGGCCCGTCGTCGGCGCCGATCAGGGCGGCGGTGCCGATCCGCCACCGCACCGACGGGTCCTCGGCCATCAGCCGCCCGGTCCTGGTCAGCACCAGGCTGGTCCCGGCCCGGCGGATCGCCCCCATCTCACCCTGGGCCAGGCCGCGCAGGGTGTGCAGCGGGAACACGTCCAGTTCCTGGCGCAGCGCGCCCGGCAGCTGCTCGCGCCAGCCGAACTCCTCGACCGCCTCGGTGATGACCGCGGGCGGAATGTAGTAGCGGGCGGTCAGCTTGAGCCCCACGTCGGCGTGGCCGAGCAGCCAGCCCAGGGTGGGCAGGGCGTTGTCCGGCGGCACGGTCTCCTCCAGCAGCCGCGGCAGCACCGCCGCGGCCAGCCGGGACCGCTCGCCGGGGCGGCTGTTGGCCCAGGCGTCCATCCGCTCGGTGTGGATCCGGGCCAGCCAGGTGTCGCTGACCCCGGGCGCGTGGTGGGCGCCGGCCCGGTGCCGGCCGCCCTCGGGGGTGACCGGGGCGGGCGGCGGCGCGGTCAGCCAGCGGTCGATCAGCGCGGTCCGCTTGGCCCGCCAGCCCCGGGCCCCCGCGGCCAGGTCACCGGAGGCGATGGCCAGCTCGACCGCGGCCGCGCAGGCGTCATAGGCGGCCCGCTCGTCCGGGCCCATGACCGAACCCCAGGCCAGCAGGGCGGTGTCGGGCGGGGCGGTGCTGGAGTTCTCCACCGCCTCGGCGTAGGCGGCGATGCCGGTGTCGTGACCCTGCCCGTAGGCGGTCAGGATCTGCTCGGTGCCGGGGGACAGGCACACCTCGGCGTACCGCTCCATGCCGACCATGGTGAACAGCCGGCCCAGGGCCCGGGTGACCGCGATGAGCTCACCAGTGGTCATCGGCCACTTGACCGGCAGCGCGTACCACACGAATTCCTGCAGCTTGAGCTGCGAGACAGTCTCCAGGCCCGCGCCGTTGGTCAGCCAGCCCAGGGCCGCCTTGGCCTCGTCCGCCGCCTCAGGGTCCTCCCTGGCCAGCGCGGTGAGGGCCTGGGTCTCGGTCATCATGCGGCCAGTTTGCCGCAGGAACACCC
>DASXJM010000737.1:0-8890 GCA_036497405.1 Streptosporangiaceae bacterium
TGGGAAGGCGGCACCGAGAGCCAGGCCCCGGCGCTGACCAACATCGAGCACTCCTACCTGGTGCAGGCGGCGTCCGAGGGTGTCGGCATGTACTTCTCATCCGGTGACGGTTCCGGGGTGGAGGCCCCGTCCTCCGACCCCGACGCCATCGCGGTCGGCGGCACCACGCTCGGCATCGGCCAGACCAACAACCGGCTGTTCGAGACCGGCTGGTCCACCGACATCGCGCTGCTGGACGGCACCACCTGGGAGGACCTGGGCGAGCAGGGCGCGGCCGGCGGCGGCCCGAGCCTGCTGTGGGCCCAGCCCGGCTACCAGAAGGGTGTCGTGCCGGCCGCGCTGGCCACGGCGCCCGGTAACCGGGGCGGCAAGATCCGCTCGGTGCCGGACATCAGCGCCGACGCCGACCCGTTCACCGGTATGGCCGTGGGCCTGCTGACCTTCCCGTCTGACGGCAGCGCCCCGACCTTCGGCGAGACCGACATCGGCGGCACCAGCCTGGCCGCGCCCCTGGTGGCCGGCATCGTGACCGCGGCCCAGCAGGGTCAGACCAAGCCGTTCGGCCTGGCCAACGCGGCTCTCTACCAGCTGGCCGGCACGAGCGCCGTGCATGACGCGCTGCCCATCACCGCCAAGAGCCCGACCGCGGACAAGGGCGTCTGGTGTGGCGCTGACGCCTGCGGCCTGGAGGCCCTGACCACGTTCGACGACCAGAGCCTGGACATGTTCGGTTACACCGGCCAGGTCACCCTCAAGGGCTACGACAACATGAGCGGCATCGGCACCCCGGCCGGCCAGTCGTTCATCACCGCCCTGCGCAACACGGAGAAGTAGGACCCGTCCCGCCGCGGCCGCGCCCGGTCAATTGGCCGGGCGCGGCCGCGGATCCTTTTTCCGCATGCATCAGGGTGGCCGCTCGCGGCTCCGTCCGGGAAGATGAGGATCGGAGGCCATCATGACCACGCCAGCTACCATCGCCGAGGGCGCGACCGGCTCCACCGTCCGGTGGGCGCAGTACCTGCTGGTCCGCCGGACTCTGAACTGCACGCAGATCGACGGGAGCTTCGGCCCGGCGACCAGGACCGCGGTCGAGCAGTTCCAGCAGCAAGCCGAGCTCCCGGTGGACGGCACCGTCGGCCCGGCCACCTGGACCGCCCTCAACGGCGACGGCGCGCAGCCACCCACGCTGACCAGCGGATCCACCGGGACCGTGGTCGAGAAGCTGCAAACCATTTTGAATGAAGGTCGCGGTGACTTCGCCCCAGCCGGTAACCCGGTCCTGGTCATCGACGGCCAGTACGGCCCGCAGACCACCCTGGCCGTCAAGGGAATCCAGAGCCAGGCCGGCCTGACCCCCGACGGCATCGTCGGCCTGCAAACCTGGGCCATCCCCGTCCACGCGGCCGGCGAAACCGTCGCCGACCTCTGCGGCGTCCCCGCCCCCGGCGTCGGCTGACCCGGAGCCCTGATCCACGTCGCCCTGGCGCGAACCGGGCCCCGATGCGGGCGTATCAGGAACGATCGGCCCGGCTCCGTGTGGTGAGGGTCTGCGGGCCTTCCGTCCGATCCTCCGCGCCGCCAGGAGGGACCATGATCGACGCCTACTCCGGACCGACCGGGTGCCCCAGCGGGTCAGGACCTTCCTGACCCTGGCCCCCCTGTTCTTCCGGCTGGGCGGCCACGAAGGTGGCTAGTTCGTCGAGGTTGGCCCGGGAGTTGGTGCGGCGGCCCTGTTCGATGTCGTGGATGAGGTCGGCCACCTTGGTGATGATGGGGCCGGTGATGTCGCGGAGGACCTCGTCGATCTCGGTTTTCCGCTGGCGGACGACCAGGTCGCGGTAGATGCCGCTGTACTGCTTGGCGCTGCGGCGGTTGAAGTCGGCCAGGCGGTCCAGGGAGCCGTCGAGGTCGGCGGGGTCGAAGCCGTCGAAGCTTTCCACCGGGACGGGGGCCTGGGCCAGGACCTCGCGGGCAATGGCGATCATGACCGGGCGGTAGCGGGGGTCGGCCAGGTGCTCGGCGATGGTCAGGTCGGACACCGCGCCGGCCCACAGCATGGCCCCGTAGGCCTCCTTGCCCCACAGGTAGCCGAGCACGTTGCCGGTGGGTTCCGCGTACGGGAGGGCGTCGGCCAGGTCCCGCACCCGCGCGGTGATGCGGCCACCGTCGAGTTCGCCGACCCGGAAGGTGGCCACGTTGCCCTGCATGATGCGGCCCGGCGCCATCAGATCGGCGCCGAAGTTGACGAACGACGAGATGACCCGCTCCCGGCCGACCGCGTCGACCAGGGGGCCGGCGGTCAGGCCGTTCTGCACGGTCAGTACGTAACCGTCGGAGGCGAGCCGGTCCCGGAGCAGGCCAGCGGCGGCCCGGGTGTGCAGGCTCTTGACCGCGACGATGGCCCGGCCGACGCGGTCCGGAAGCTGAGTGGGCGTGATCGCCCGGGCCTGGACCGTGAACTCGTCGACGGGGCCTTCGATATGCAAACCGTGCTCGTTGATGGCGGCGACGTGGTCGTGGTCGGAGTCGCACAGGGTGATGTCATGACCGGCCCGGATCAGGTGCGCGCCCAGCGTTCCGCCGATGGCCCCGGCCCCGATGATGGTCAGCTTCACGCCGATGCCTCCCCCGCCGCCTCGGTGGTGATCCAGCGGCCGACCTCGTCGTCGAGCACGGTGAGGGGGACGGCCCCGCGGCGCAGCACCGCGTGGTGGAAGCGGCGCAGCTCGAACCGGGAGCCGAGCGCCTGCCGGGCCCGCTCGCGCTGGCGCACGATCTCGCGCCGGCCGGTCACGTACGCCAGCGCCTGGCCGGGCCAGCCGATGTAGCGGTCGATCTCGTTGCGCACGTTGGCCTGGGTGGTGGCGGTGTGGGCGTACATGAAGTCCATGGCCTGCCGCCGCGACCAGCCCTGGTGGTGCAGTCCGGTGTCGACCACCAGCCGGCTGGCCCGCAGCGCGGCGAACGACAGCATGCCCAGCCGGGCGATCGGGCTGTCGTACAGGCCGATCTCGTCGGCCAGCCGCTCGGCGTACAGGCCCCAGCCTTCGTTGAAGGCGCACAGCTCGGTGTCGATGTGCCGCCGGTAGCGCGGGATGTCCAGGGTCTGGGCGGTGGCCAGCTGCAGGTGGTGGCCGGGCTCCGATTCGTGGAAGGCCAGCGCCTGGTACTCATAGCGGTAGCGCTGGCCCGGATCGGTGGTCAGCAGGCAGTGCGCGCCGGGGCGGCTGCCGTCGGCGGCCGGGGGCCGGTAGTAGGCCAGCGCGCTGTTGCCGGCGTCGACCGGGTTGATCTCCTCGATGACGCAGGCCGGGATGTCGTACGGCTCGAAGCAGGTCCGGCGGGCGGCCTCGGCCCGGTCGAGGGCGTCCTGCGCGGTGGCGATGATCTCCTCACGGGTGCGGAAGCGGAGCGCCGGGTCATCGCGCATCCGGCTGGCGATGACCGCGAAGTCGGTCTCGCCGAGGGCTTCCCGGCCGATGCCGGACCACAGGCTGGCCAGCTCATCCAGCTCGGCCAGCCCGATGCGGTGGAGGTCGTCCGGGGACAGCGTGGTGGTGGTGTGCCGGGCGACCGCGGCCAGGTAGCCGGTCTCGCCGCCGGGGATCTCGCGGATGCCGGCCCGCTCGTCGGGCCGGGCCAGCGGGGCCAGGTCCTGGCGGAGCCGGTCGGCCAGCCGGGCCATGGCCGGCCTGATCGTGCCGGTCAGGTGGCCGGCTGCGGCCCGCTGGACGGCCGGGTCGGCGTGGCGGGCCGGCTTGAGCAGGTCATCGTCGGCCACGGGCCGGGCCAGGTACCCGGTCAGCTGGCGGATGGACTCCTCCACCCCCACGATGGTGGGCGTGCGGCCGTCCGCGGCCTCGGCCCGGTAACGCTGGCCGAGGGCGTCGAGCGCCGCGCCGATCCCGGCCAGCCGGTCCAGGTAGCGTTCGGCCGACCCGGGGCCGCCGATGGTCATGGCCGGCACCGCCTGGAAGATCAGGCCCTGCCGGCTGACGTAGCCCTGGGCCGAGGCGTTGGCCGCCCACAGCGAGTGCTCGGCGTCGGCCCGGGCTCCCTCGACCAGGGCGGTGAGCACCCCGTGGTCGAGGCGCTCGGCGGCGGTCAGGCTCGCGGTACTGATCGCCCGGACCCGGGCTCCGAGGGCGCCGAGGTCCTGGGCGGCCTGCTGGCTGGCCTCCCGGCTGGGGTCGCCGGGCAGCCCGTCGAAGTCGGCCACGCCGAGCAGGGTGGCGTTGTACGGATCGTAGCGGTGCTGGATGGCGAAGTAGGCCTCGCCCAGCTGGGCCAGTTGCGCCGCTGGCGCCGGGTCAGCTGCGGACATGAAGGGCCCGGTAGATGTGCACTGATCGCTCCCAGTCGGCCATCCGCTCGATGGCCGCCTCGCCGGCCCCGTGGAAGACGGCCTCGGCCAGGCTCTCGGCCAGCACGAGCAGGGCGGCGAACGAGTCGAAGGGCACTCCGTCCAGCGCGACCGGCAGCACGATGTCGGCCTCGTCGGCTGACGGTGAGAGGGTCTCGTCGGTGATCAGGATGACGCTGGCCCCGCGGGCCTTGGCCATCGATACGACCTCCTTGGCCGCCAGCTCGTGCCGCCGCAGGTCGAACACGATCGCCACCGAGTCCCGCCCGGCCCGCAGGTACTTGCCGACGTCGGCGCCGAGCGGCTCGTCGGCGTAGTCCACGTTCGGGATCAGCTGGTCCAGCTGCATGGCCAGCATGCGGGCGACCAGCCGGGAGAAGTAGCCGCCGGAGATGACGACGTGCTTGGGGCGGCCGGCCAGCAGGGCCACGGCGCGTTCGATCTCTCCCGGCGGCACGGTGTCCGGCAGCCGCGCCACCAGCCGGGCCCGTTGCTCGACCGCGTGGGCGAAAGCACTGTGGCCGGGCGAGCTGGTGCCGGGGGGCGCGGGCCGGTGGGCCTGGGCCCGGCTGAGCGGGCTCATGGACCGGGTGGCCTCGGCCCGTAGCCGGTCCTGGAACTCGGGATAGCTGCCGAACCCGAGCCGGTCCAGCAGCCGCAGCACGGTGGGCTTGCTGGTCCCGGCCGCGCCGGCCAGCGCGGTCGTGCTCTCCAGCCCGGCCGCCGGGTAGCGGGCCAGCAGGGTCCGGGCCACCTTCCGCTCGGCCGGGCTGAGCTCGGCCATCCGCTCGAAGATCTCATCGCGCAGCGGGCGCTCCGCGGCCAGGGTCCCGGTCATGCCGCGCTCACGTCGTGACCGTCGGGCCGGCCCCGGGACCGCGGGCCGAGAACATCATCGGCGAGTTGTGGGCCACCACCACGCGGCCGTCACCGCCCACCGCGACCACCCCGCCGGTGGCGTCCCGCTGGGTCAGTTCCTGCTCGAAAGTGGCCCGCACCGCCGTGGCCAGATCCGCGCCCGCATACCTGATCCGGGCCGCGATGTCGTGGGCCACCACGCCGCGGATGAAGGCCTCGCCGTCGCCGGTCGATGAGACGGCCACGACGCCGTCGCGGGCGTACACCCCCGCCCCGACGATGGGGCTGTCACCGACCCGCCCGTCGGCCTGGCCGGTCATCCCGCCGGTGGAGGTGGCGGCGGCGACGCGGCCGGCGGCGTCGCGGGCCACCGCACCGACCGTCCCGTGCCGGGCCGCGACCGCGCGGCCGTCCAGCACCCGGTCCAGTTGCTGCTGTCGCGGCCCGGTGACGAACCAGCCGGGCTCGACCACGTCCAGCCCGTAGCCCGTCACCAGGTCGGCGGCCGGGTCGACGATGAGCACGTGTTCGGTCCGCTCCATGACCGCCCGGGCCAGCCGGACCGGGTTCCGGGCGTACTTCGACGCGGCGACCGCGCCGGCCCGCCCGGCCCCCGTCATCACCGAGGCGTCCAGTTCGGCCCGGCCGGTGGCGGTGAGGGCGGCCCCGCGGCCGGCGTTGAACAGCGGGTCGTCTTCCAGGGCGACCACGCTGGCGCACACGGCGTCCAGGGCGTCACCGCCCGCGGCCAGCACCCGCCAGCCGGCCTGGTAGGCCGCCTGGAGCCCGTTCTCGTACGGAGCCCGGCCCGCCGGGTCCAGCTCCAGGACGCGGCCGCCGGCCCCGCCGTGCAGGGCCAGGCTCGGCCCCGCGCCGGGCGGCGCCACCTCAAAGAGCTGCGTCGTGATGGTCATCGGCCGTCCCCGATCGCTGCTGCCGTTCGTTACGGCAATGGCAGTTTGTCGCATAGATGTACCACACGTTACAGGCCAGGGCGGCTCGCGCCAAGCCTGGGCGGCCGGCGGCAAAGCTGTTCCAATGGTGGTGAGGGCATCGAGGCAGTGGGAGGCCGGCGTGGACGGAAACGGCAAGTCGATGGAGACCGTGGCGGTGCACGGCGGAGAGCGCCGGCCGGGGCCGGAAGGCTCGGTGGTCTTCCCCATCTACCAGGGCACGGTGTACGAGGTCGAACCGGGCACCAGCTACCACGACCTGAAGTACATCCGGCTCAACTCGACCCCGTCCCAGCAGTACCTGCACGGCAAGCTGGCCGCGCTCGAAGGCGCCGAGGCCGCGGTGGCCACCTCGTCCGGGATGGCCGCGGTGACCACGACCCTGCTCAGCCTGCTGCGGACCGGGGACCACCTGCTGGCCAGCGACTGCCTGTACGGCGGCACCCATGACTTCCTGACCGAGCACGCCGCCGACCTGGGCTGGTCGGTCACGTTCGTGGACGCCGGGCAGCCCGAGACCTGGGACGCGGCCCGCACCGGCCGGACCCGGGCGTTCCTGGTCGAGACGATCACCAACCCGCTGATGCGGGTCGGGGTGCTGGATCAGGTGGCCAGCTTCGGCCGCCGCGAGGGCATCGTCACCATCATCGACAACACGTTCGCCTCCCCGGTCAACTTCCGCCCGCTCGAGGCCGGCTTCGATCTGGTCTCACACAGCGCGACCAAGTACCTGGGCGGCCACTCGGACCTGGTGGCCGGGGCGGTGATGGGGCGCGCGGACCTGATCGAGCGGGTCCGCAAGACCCTCAACCACTTCGGGGCCACCCTCGACCCGCACGCGGGCTTCCTGCTGGCCCGGGGGATCAAGACCCTGGCCCTGCGGGTGCAGGCGCAGAACGCCAGCGCGCTGGCCCTGGTCCAGTTCCTGGCCGGCCACCCCGCCGTCGCCGCGGTCAACTACCCCGGGCTGCCCTCGCACCCCGACCACGGGCACGCGGCCAAGCTGCTGTCCGGTTTCGGCGGCATGCTCAGCCTGCGGCTGCACGGCGGCGAGCCCGCCGCCCAGGCCCTGCTGGAGGGGGTGACCCTGGCCTATTCGGCCCCCAGCCTGGGCGGGGTGGAATCGCTCATCACCCAGCCCGCCATCACCTCCCACGCGGGCATGAGCGCCGAAGACCGGGAGAAGATCGGCATCACCGACGACCTGGTCCGGATCAGCTGCGGCATCGAGAGCACCCAGGACCTGATCGCCGACTTCGGCCAGGCCCTGGACCGAATCGGCGCCTGACCCCGGAATTCAGCCCTCGGTCACGGCCTTGTACAAGGTCGTGGGGGTGCGCATCAGCCAGAAGGTAGCGGTCAGCGTCGTGTTCGTCGCGGCCATGTTCATGTCGATAATGGACGCGACGATCGTCAACGTCGCGCTGCCCACCATCGGCCGGGACTTCACGGTGGCCAGCACGGCGGTGGACTCGATCGCGATCGCGTTCCTGGTCAGCCTGGCCGTGTTCATCCCGGCGTCCGGCTGGCTCGGCGACCGCTTCGGCGGCAAGCGGGTCCTGCTGGCCGCGATCGTGGTGTTCACCACCGCCTCGGCCCTGTGCGGGCTGGCGTCCAGCCTGGGCGAGTTGGTCGCGTTCCGGGTCTTGCAGGGCGCGGGCGGCGGCATGCTGGCCCCGGTCGGGATGGCCATGCTCTACCGGGTGTTTCCGCCGGAGGAACGGATCCGGGCCTCGGCCATCCTCACCGTCCCGACCACGTTCGCCCCCGCCCTCGGCCCGGTCCTGGGCGGCCTCTTGGTCACCGACCTGTCCTGGCGGTGGGTGTTCTACGTCAACGTGCCGATCGGGGCGGCGGCGCTCGTGTTCGGCGCGCTGTTCCTGCAGCAGCCGGCCCAGGAGCAGCCGGGCCGGTTCGACCTGCCCGGTTTCCTGCTGTCCGGGCTGGGCCTCGGCCTGCTGATGTACGGCGTCTCGGAAGGACCGGACCTGGGCTGGCACCGGCCCGAGGTGCTGGCGACCATCGCGGCCGGGGTGGTCCTGCTGGCGGCCACGGTGGTTGTCGAGCTGCGGTCGCCCGCCCCCATGGTCGACCTGCGGCTGCTCAGCAACCGCCTGTTCCGGGCGGGCAACGGGATCACGATCCTGGCCTCGGTCGCCTTCCTCGGCACCCTGTACGCGATCTCGCTGTACTACCAGAACGGCCGCGGCCTGAGCGCGCTCGGATCGGGGCTGAGCACCTTCCCCGAGGCGTTCGGGGTCATGGCCGGCGCGCAGCTGGCCAGCCGGGTGCTGTATCCGCGTCTGGGGCCGCGGCGGCACATCACCATCGGGCTGACCGGGACCACGGTCTCGATCGCGCTGCTGGCGGTGCTGGGACCGCAGACCAGCCTGTGGTGGGCCCGGCTGCTCATGCTCACCCTGGGGCTGTCCATGGCGCAGGTGTTCGTCCCGGTCCAGGCCGCGTCGTTCGCTACCATCACCCCGGCCGCCACCGGCCGGGCGGCCAGCATGTTCAATGCCTTCCGCCAGCTCGGGGGCGCGATCGGGGTGGCCGTGCTGACCACCGTCATCGTGGCCGTCGGGCCGGTCCACCAGGTCGCCGGGCACCCGGCGGCCAACCTGACCGCCTACCGGGTGGCGTTCCTGGCCGCGGCCGCGATCTGCCTGTGCGGGGTGGCCTGCTCGCTGCGGATCCACGACGCCGACGCCGCCTC
>DASXJM010000738.1:0-5623 GCA_036497405.1 Streptosporangiaceae bacterium
GCCACGGAGAAGGCGCCACTGATCACCGCCTGCGAGGCGATCACGGTGGCCACGGTGGCCAGGATGACCAGCGGGAGCCGGCCCCATCCCGGCGCGGCCAGGAAGAACGGGTTGCTGATGCTGGACGGACGGCCCAGGATCAGGGCGCCCTGGCCGAAGTAGTTCAGGGCGCAGGCGGGGAACACGACCAGGATCCAGGCCCGCCGGACCGGCGTGCGGCCGAAATGCCCCATGTCCGCGTAGAGCGCCTCGGCTCCGGTGACGGCCAGGACCACCGCGGTCAGGGAAAAGAACGCCGTGCCGAAGTGACCGAACAGGAAGCCGACCGCGTAGGTGGGCGACAGCGCCTCCAGGATCACCGGGTGGGACGCGATGCCCTTGATGCCGATCAACGCGACGATGGTGAACCACAGCGCCATGATCGGGCCGAACGCCCGTCCCACCACTCCCGTGCCCAGCCGCTGGGCCATGAACAGGGCCACGATGATCACCACCGTGATCGGTATGACGATGTTCGACACCGACGGCGCGGCCACCTCGACGCCCTCGACCGCGGACAGGACCGAGATGGCGGGCGTGATCATGCTGTCGCCCAGGAACAGCGAGGCCCCGAAGATCCCCAGGCCGGCCAGGATCATCTTGGCCCGCCGTCCGCCGGGCACGGCCCGGCGGCTGATCAGGGCGATGAGGGCCATGATCCCGCCCTCGCCATCGTTGTCGGCCCGCATGATGAGCAGGACGTAGGTGACGGTGACGATGATCGTTATCGACCAGAAGATCAGCGAGACGACCCCGAAGATGCTCTCGCGGGCCACCTTGACCGGATGCGGATCGCTCGGGTCGAACAGCGTCTGCAACGTATACAGCGGGCTGGTCCCGATGTCCCCGAAGACCACCCCGAGGGCACCGAGCGCAAGCGCTCCTTGCGCAGCAACACGTCGCTTCACACTCAAAGTATCCGCCCCCCGGTCCCCCAAGATCCACGCACGCCCCCGATGAAGCAACTGGACATGCCGGCGGTCAGCGCAGCAGAACTACCGTGCGGGTCTCGCTGTCGTAGCTCCGGGCCGCATTGAGCGTTCCGGTGGGCACGACCCCGCCGACGGCGATGGCGGCCAGGGCGGCCTGGTCCGGCTGGAGGCGGCGGGCCAGGCTGATGTGAGGGGTCCAGGTGCCCGGATCGTGCTGCGGGTTGCGGTCGGCGCCGTCCAGGGCCGACCAGACCTGGGCCTGCAGGTCCCGCAGGGCGGCGCCGCCGTCGACCGCCCAGGCCAGGGTCCCGGCCCGGCCGCTGAAGAAGAGCAGCCGGTCCAGCCGGACCCGGACCGGCAGCACGCGCAGGGCGTCGGCCAGGGCGGCGGCGCCGCCGGGCGGCCACTGGTCCGCGCTGGCCAGGGTCAGGTGGGGCCGGTTGGTGGGGTGCTGGTGCCGGGCCAGCGAGGGGAACCCGACCTGGTCCAGCCGCCGCCAGGCGGCCCGGACCGCCCGGTCCAGCTCGTCATCACCCAGCAACTCCACCGTCCGCATGGGGTCACGCTAGGACGTGGCCGCCCTGAACCGGGCTGGGGCAGCCCAAGTATCGACCTTCGATAAAAATATGGAACATTTCATTAAGATGGCTCCGGGCAGCGATACAAGATCACTAGAGCACCGATCGTGCAGGTGACCGATGGGTGAGCCGGCCGCCGCGGCGGCAACCTCGGAGCGTGACTTCCTGCTGGCCACCAAGCTGAACGTGCCGGGGTTGCGGCCGGACCTGGTGCCGCGGCCGCGGCTGGAGCAGCGGCTCGATGAAGGCCAGAGGCGAGGGCTCATCCTGGCCTGCGCCCCGGCCGGGTACGGCAAGACGGTCCTGCTGGCCGACTGGATCCGGCGCGGCCGGCGGCCGGTGGCCTGGCTGTCCCTGGACGCGGGCGACAACGATCCGGTCCGGTTCTGGCGGCATACCGTGGCCGCGCTGGACCGGGTGCGGCCGGGCATCGGCGAGCGGCTGGTCCCGCTGCTGGGGCCGCCGCCACCACCGTCGTTCCAGCCGCTGGTGACGGCCCTGATCAACGAGGTCGCCGGCCAGCCGGACGAGACGCTGCTGCTGGTCCTGGACGACTACCACGTGATCAGCTCGCCGCTGGTGCACGAGTCGCTCGGTTTCCTGCTCGAATACCGGCCCCCAGGGCTGCGGCTGGCCCTGACCAGCCGCAGCGACCCGCCGCTGGCTCTGGCCCGGCTGCGGGCCCACGGGCAGCTGACCGAGCTGCGGGCCGCCGAGCTGCGGTTCACCACCGACGAGGCGGCGACGCTGTTGCGGCAGCCCGAGGGGCCGGTGCCGGACACGATCGCGGCCGCGCTGGCGGCCCGGACCGAGGGCTGGGCGGCCGGGCTGCAGTTGGCGGCGCTGTCGCTGCGCGGGCAGGCCGACGCGGCCGGGTTCACGGCCGCGTTCACCGGCAGCCACCGCCACATCCTGGACTTCCTGACCGAGGAAGTGCTGGAACAGCAGCCCGGCGACCTGCGCGAGTTCCTGCTGGAAACCTCGGTGCTGACCCGGCTGTCGGGCGAGCTGTGCGACGCGGTCACCGGCCGGCCCGGCAGCCAGGCCCGGCTCGAGAAGATCGAACGGGATGGGCTGTTCCTGGTCCCGCTGGACGAGGTGCGCGGCTGGTGGCGTTACCACCAGCTGTTCGCCGACCTGCTCCGCGCCCGTCTGGAGCAGGACGCGCCCGACCGGGCCGCCGAGCTCCACCAACGCGCGGCCAGCTGGTACGCGGAGCGGGAACTGCCCGACGAGGCGATCGAGCACGCGGTCGCGGCCGGGGAGCTGGCCTGGGCCGCGCGGCTGATCGAGCAGAACTTCGACGCCGCCCACAGCCTGCGCGGCGAGGCGGCCACGATCCAGCGGTGGCTGGCCCCGCTGCCCGCCGACCTGATGCGATCCCGGCCCCGGCTACTCCTGGCCCGGGCGGTCCCGGCCGCCGTCGGCGGCCGGCTGGCCGAAGCCGGCCAGCTGGTCGAGGCGGCCGAGCAGGCCTGGGCCAGCAGCGCCACCAGCAGCGGCGCCAGCGCCGGCGAGGAGCCGTTCGAGCCCACCATCGGCCCGGCCGGCAGCCTGCTGGTGAACGTGCCCGCGCTGCTCGCGCTGACCCGCGGCTACCTGACCCAGCTGCACGGCGACGCCGGCGGCACGGCCGAGTGGGGTTCGCGGGCCCTGGCCGCCAGCGAGCCGGATCAGTGGATCGTGCGGTCGGTTGCCCAGGGCCAGCTGGCGGTGGCCGGATGGCTCAACGGCCAGTTGGGCGAGGCCGAACGCGGCTTCGCCGACAGCATCATCGGCCGCCGGGCGGTGGGCCTGCCAACCTGGGAGGCCTGGGCCAGCTTCGAGCTGGGCCAGGTCCAGCTGGCCCAGGGACGGCTCAACGCGGCCGAGAGCACCGGCCAGCAGGCGCTGGACGCCGTGGCCGAGGCGGGCCAGGCCTCGTTGCCGACCGCGGGCCCGGCCTACGTGAGCCTGGCCGGGGTCGCCTACCAGCGGAACGAGCTCGCCCGGGCGCGGGAGCACCTGGCCCGGGGCATCGCGCTGAGCCGCTCGTTCGTGTACACGATGCCGCTGGCCACCGGCCTGGCCACGCTGGCCCGGGTCCGGCAGGCCGACGGCGACGCCGCCGGGGCCCGGGCCGCAATGGCCGACGCGGTGGCCGCCACCCCCGGTCCCCCGGGATTGCTCAACCCGATCCCGGCCCTGTGGGCGCGGCTGGTCCTGGCCCAGGGTGACCTGGCCACCGCCGAACGCTGGACCCGGGAGCACGGCCTGCACGAAGACGACGAGCCGGACTACCCGCGGGAACCGGGTCAGCTGGTGCTGGCCCGGGTCGTGCTGGCCCAGGGCCGGGCCGGGGCCGCGCTGGCCTTCCTGGACCGGCTGCAAGCGGCGGCGACCCGGCAGGACCGGGCCGGCAGCCTGATCGAGATCGGCGCCCTGCGGGCGCTGGCCCTGGCTGCCACCGGGGCCGGGGACCAGGCCCTGGAGGCGCTGGCCGAGACCCTCGCCGTGGCCGGCCCGCAGGGCTACGTCCGGGTCTTCGCCGACGAGGGGCCGCCGATGACCGCGCTGCTGGCCCGGCTGGGCGCAGCCGACGGCGGGATCGACCGCGGCCCCGGCGGTGGGCGGCCGGAGGTTCCGGCCGTGCCGGGCCTGATCGAGCAGCTCACCCCGCGGGAGCTGGAAGTACTGGAGATGCTGGCGGCGGGCCGTTCCAACCAGGCCATCGCCAGCCGGCTGGTGGTCACCCTCGACACGGTCAAGAAGCACGTCAGCCACATCCTGGGCAAGCTCAGCGCGGCCAACCGCACCGAGGCCGTGGCCCGCGCCCGCGGCCTGGGCCTGATCCCCTGATCCGAAACGGCCAGCGGTGGCGGTCAGGGTCAGCGCCGGTGGTCGGGCGGCTCATGCCGGGGCGGCCGCACACCACGCCACCGGCGGCCCAGGCGGATGAGCCCGTAGGCCGCGCCCCAGACCACGGCCAGCGCCGGAATGTTCACAATGACCGCGGTCAGGCCACCGTCGCGAACACACAGCATCGCCACGGCGAGTGTCGCGGCCACCACGACCAGATTGGACAGATCGCGGGCGGCAAGCACGGTGTCGACCGGCAGCCAGGCCAGTTCGGCACCGCGCCGGGCGCGCCGGCCCATCGATCGGCTCGGCCCGGGCCGCGGGCCCGGACCGCGGGCCGAGATCCAGCGGACCGACGTTTCCGACCGGTCACCGGCCAGCCCTCCCGATGGGCTCACTACCCTCACGAACACCTCCGCTGACTCTGAGTGCTCACGGCCACGTACGCTAACTGGCCGTACTCCTTGACCAGGTTGAGCAGGAAATTCCGCGACTCGTCCGGCGGCAGGGCACGCTCATGGACCTGATTGAACGCCGCCCGGTACCGGCCGACCTCCTCCGCGCTCTCCAGGATCTCCCGGCGGCTAAGTAGTTCCACGCTCACCAGCTGCGGGTCATCGTCGGCGAACTCAAAGATTTGGAACGGGAATCCCATAGCCTGATGGACCCCGGCGCCGAAGGGGAGCACCCGCAGGCTGATGTTCGGCCGGGATGCCTGGTCGATCAGCAGTTCGCACTGCTCGCGCATCACGTCATGGCTGCTAACCGCCCGGCGGAGCGAGGCCTCGTCGAGCACCACGTCCAGCTGCGGCGCGTTCGTCCGGTCCAGAACGTGCTGGCGGGCCAGCCTGAGATCGACCGTACGCTGCACGAGGTCAAGCCGTGCGTCGGTGCGCGAGGAGACCAACTCCCAGGCGTACCGGCGAGACTGGAGCAGGGCGGTAATGAAGTTCGTCTCGTAGACGAGGATGGTCGACGCCTCATCCTCCAGGCTGAGCAGGGTCTGACCGCCTTCGTCGAGGAGGTCGGCGTAGCTTGACCACCAGCCCCGACCACGAGCCTGCCGGACCATCTGCAGTAGCGGATCGCGCTGCTCGTCGCCGACGTCGTAGAGGTCGAGAAGCTCCCGGGCGTCTTGGATCCGGACGGCGACCTGGCCATTCTCGATCCGGCTCACCTTGGCGGGCGAGCACTCCAGATGGTCGGCGACCTCCTCGAGGGTCAGACCCGCCGTAG
>DASXJM010000739.1:0-2388 GCA_036497405.1 Streptosporangiaceae bacterium
GTCCGGGCCCTGCTGGAACTTCTGCAGGTACTGGGACTTGAGCCCGGTGCCGAGCTTCTCGGCCGTGAACGGCTCGACCAGCGGGGTCTCGACCGCCTCGGGCTCGTCGGCGTGCACCAGCACCCGCAGCTGGCTGTCGGCGGCGCCGACCGCCTCCCAGGTCGCCACCATGACCGGCAGCGGGACCATGTCCACGTTGGGCATGTGCAGCACCGCGCTGTGGCAGGGCTGGGTGTCGTAGATGCCCCGCTGGATCTCCAGCAGGCCCTGGGCCATGTTCCTGACCTGCTTTTTCCCGTGCTTGAGGCCGGACACTTCCCACCACACGGTGGCGTAGTCCTGGGCCCAGCGCTGGTTCCTGGTCTGGTCGCCCTCGTCCGGGGCCGGGCAGGGAATCCAGATCCCCTTGTCATAGGCGATCTTGGGCCATCCCCTTTTGCTGTTCAGGCTCCAGATCTCCGGATCAGGCACTGGATGGCTCCTTCCGTGGGAAACCCCCGGTCACACGGTAGCCCAGCGGAACGTGGACATCATCGCGTCGAACAACTGCACCAGCACCCGGGCGACCTGATCGCCGGGGTCGCCGGCCCCCAGGGTGGAGAACGCGAACAGCAGCCAGCGGCCGGTCTCGCCGGGCACCGGCACCATGTAGTCGACCCGGCGGGAGCCGAACTCGATGCCCTGGTCGGGGTCCGGGCCGGCCGACCGCTCGCTGCGGGCGCCGGGCACCCCGTCCACCGTCACCGGGGTGCCGTCCTCGCTCTCGGCCACCAGGGCCTGGACGATCTGCTCGGGCTCGGTGACGCCGGCGGTGGGGATCGCGCCCTCGGACACCACGAACGAGGCCGGCACCGGCAGGCCGTTGCGCAGCTGGACCGGCAGGTAAAGGTCGATGGCCCCGTTCTTGCGGGCCTGGGCGGCGGCCTTGCGCAGCTTGCCCTCGATCTCGGCCCGGTACGGCGCCAGCTGGTCGCGGGGCAGGTCCGGCGGCAGCTCCTTGAACTTGACGTCCAGGATGGCCTTGATCGCGTCCTCGGCCCCGTGCCGGGCCGGGATCCGCTCCCAGCCGGGCGGCAGGACCAGCGTGTAGCCGGCTGGCCCGGCTACCACGAGCCCGAGGAGACGCTGAACGACGGGATCGGCGGTATGCCGCTGATCCCGCGCAGGATGCCGTCGACCTGGGCGGTGCTCAGGCCGTCCTCCTGGGTGGTGAACTCCTCGGCCTTGTCGAACGCCGTGCTGACCGGGTTCTCCGGCAGGTGCAGCTGCAGCGGCACCGAGCCGCTGTGGACCGGGGCGCTGCCGTCGGCGTTGTACCACTCCAGGCCGCCCAGCACCGGGGCCCCGACGCCGGCCGTGAAGGTGGCACCCGCGTTCAGGCCCAGGATCGAGGTCAGGGCCTTGCCCGAGGCCAGGTTGGACGCGAACGTGCTGTCGCTGGCGAAGCGCTGGGCCCCGCCGATGAGCGTGCGCAGGTTGCCGACGTCCTCGGAGGTGCCGCCGATCTTGAGCGCGACCCGGGTCAGCAGGGGCAGCTTGCCCTCGAACTTGGCCAGGTCCGGGGCCAGTTTGGGCGCGCTCTGGCCCGCGAACTTGAGCAGCACGTTGGCCTTTTCCTGCAGGGTGAGCGTGTCCCCCTGGTCGGCCAGCCGGAACAGGGCCCGCTCCACCATCGCGGTCCGCTCGGCGGTGACGCTGGTCTTGCCCAGCGCCTCGGTGCCCTCGGCGGCGGCCTTGAGCCCGCCGCTGGCCAGCTTGCCCGCGCCGAAGGTCAGCATCGCGAACGCGTCCAGGGCCACGTCCATCCAGGAGCCGTTGCCGGTGGCGGCGAGCATGACCCGGCCGACCAGGGCCAGCGCGGTCAGCCCGAAGCCGATCCAGAGCAGCGCGGCCACGATATCCAGCCCGGGGATGAACAAGGCCACGATGGCCAGCACGGTCGCGATGACCTCAAGCACCTGGCAGATGTCCTTGATGATGCCGGCGTACTGGCTGACCCATTCCTTGAACGAGTCCCACCAGGAGTCCTTCATGCTGTCGTCGCAGGCACCGTGGATCACGCTGGCGTAGTGGCTGGCCGAGTTGTCCCGCAGCGTGGTGGCCTTGCCGAGCAGGGTCTTGGCCGCGTCCAGCGCGCCCTGGGCCTGCTTCATGGCGGTGTGGTAATTGGCCACGTCGGTCTTCTGCTGGGCGGTCAGGTTGTTCCCGCTCGGCAGCGCGACGGTCGCGTTGAGCTTCTTGGCCGGACCCTCGGCGTCGTTCAGGGCCTGGAGCGACATCTTCTGCGCCTGCTCCAGGTCCGGGATCCAGTTGTTGAGGGCGGCGGCCACCTTCTGGTACCGGCCCACCACCTTGTCCAGCGTGTCGGCCAGGTCCGCGGACGAGGAG
>DASXJM010000740.1:0-1685 GCA_036497405.1 Streptosporangiaceae bacterium
GTGGCCGAGCTGTTCCCGCGGTGGCGGTTCGACCGGCCGGCCGGCGGGGCCTCGCTCTGGGTGCGGCTGCCGGCCCCGGGCGCGACCGCGTTCGCTCAGGCCGCCGACCGGGCCGGAGTGGCGCTGCTGCCGGGACCCACCTTCAGCTGCGCCGACGGGCTGGACGACCACCTGCGGATCAGCTTCGCGCCGCCCGCCCCCGACGTGCTCGGCGGCCTGCACCGGCTGGCCGCCGCCTGGCAGACGTTCAGCCGCTGAGCCGGGTCCACCACTTCGAAATTGGCCCTGGAAAACGGTTGCCCACCTGGGTCACGATCAGAGCATGACTGACTTCGTGGCGCGGCCCGCCGACTACACCGTCGACGAACAGGACTGGGGCCGCCTGGTCTGGATGGTGTCCGGGGCCCTGGGCAACTCCACCGTGCTGACCGTGGGCAAGTGCTTCATCAAGCCGGGCCGGTCCAACCCGGCGCACTACCACCCCAACTCCGACGAGGTCCTGCACGTGGTCAAGGGCCACATCGAGCACCGCGTGGGCGACCAGTGGGTGGAGATGCAGGCCGGTGACACGATTTCCGTCCCGCTGGGCACCATGCACCAGGCCCGCAACATCGGCGCCGACGAGTGCGAGTTCATGATCACGTTCAACACCTCCGACCGTCAGGCCATCGGCGAGTGACCGCGATGACCGTGCACAACATCGCGGTGGTCGGCTGCGGCAACGTCTCGGCCATGCACTTCGACGGCTACAACGCCCATCCCGAGCGGGTCCGGGTCGTGGCCGCCTGCGACCCCGTGGCCGAGCGCCGGGCCTGGGCCGAAAAAGAGCACGGCGTGCCCCACACGTACGCCTCGGTCGAGGAACTGCTCAGCCACGACGCCAACGGCGAGTACTTCGATGTGGCCGTGGTCTGCACGCCGAGCGAGGTGCGTGAGCCCGCGGTGGCCGCGCTGGCCGCGGCGGGCAAGCACATCATGACCGAGAAGCCGCTGGCCCCCACCTACGCCGAAGCCCGCCGCCTGGTCACGCTGGCCGAGGACGCCGGGGTCCGGCTGGCCGTGAACCAGAACTTCCGCGATCACTACGCGTTCGGAATCGCGGCCCGGCTCATCGCCGACGGCGAGATCGGGGCCGTGCGCGGCATCTCCCAGCTCGACCTGATGTTCCGGCAGGACCAGGGCTGGCGGATCGAGCAGGACCGGCACGCCCTGTCGGTGATGGGCGTGCACTGGCTGGACGGCTTCCGCCAGCTCGTCCCGGCCGACGCCACCCGGGTGCTGGCCCGCACGTTCTCGTCCCCGGCCATCGACTGCGCGGGCGAGACCGACGCCTTCGTGCAGATCGACTTCGGCTCCGTGCCCGTGTCCTACGTGGAGAGCTTCTCCAGCCGGGTCGCTGTGACCGACACCATCGTGGTCGGCGAGCGGGGCACGCTCCGGTTCGGCTACAACAAGCTGGTCCAGACCAGCCACGCGGGCGCCCGCGAGTGGGACAACCCCTACGCGGGCGCGGGCAAGCCCGAGTCGACCTTCCGCAGCCTGGCCCGCCTGCTCGACGGGATCGACGCCGGCCAGGCCCCCAGCAACAGCGGCCGGGACAACCTCAAGACCATCGCCCTGCTGGAGGCGGCCTACGCGTCCGCCGACCACAACCGCCCCGTCGAACTGACCGGAGGACTCCCGCG
>DASXJM010000741.1:0-4115 GCA_036497405.1 Streptosporangiaceae bacterium
CCGGGGCGGATCGACAACCCACGACCAATTATTTCTTCGAATGTCGGTGGGCGGGTGTACCTGCCTGTGACCTGGGTGAACAGTCTGTCCGCCCTGACCTGGTTAACTCACTATGGGTAATCAAGATCGTCACTATGCGTATTAATTTTCGGGCCGAAAGCTACCATTCCGGCGCCGCGCGCGGACTAGATCACGAGATCATTACAGAAGTTCTTCAATTTGCCTGCGAGCCAGTTCTGGCTCCTGCCATGCTCCTGCCTGCGGCCCAGAACACCGTCAAGGTGTGGCAAACGCCGCAAAGCATCAGGTTCCGGTGATCAGGCTCGGCCATGCCGAAAACCGCTGCTCACAGCGGTGAGTAGGTCGGCACCGACACGACGATGGAGAACTTTGTGGGCGCAGCGCACAGGCACAGCCGCAAGGTGAAGATCATGCGGTCGGGACGGCACACGCAGCCGTCCCAGGTGGAGAAGGTGGCGGCGACGGCCGGCAAGGCGGCACCCGTGATGGCCATCTCGGCCGGTGCCCTGGTCGCCGTGCCCCACGGGCACGCGGTCGACACCGTCAAGCACGGCACCGTGGCCGAGTCGGTCACCACGGCCAAGGTCCAGTCCGGCAGCGCGTCCAGCGCCGGGGCGGCCGCCGCCGATGTCGCGATCGCCAAGCTCGCGCACGCCGGATCCATCAGCCTGAACGCCGTGACCACCAGCTACCAGGCCAAGCACGCCAAGGCGACCGAGACCTCGGCCAGCCAGGCCCACGTGGCGCATGTGGCCCACGTCGCGCACGAAGCCCACATGAAGCGTCAGGCCCAGATAGCAGCTCAGGCCCACGCGGCCCATCTCGCCCACCTTGCTCACCTGAACCACCGGGTTCAGGCGGGCAGCGCGTCCGCTGCGGCTCACGAGGCGCACCTCGCTCACCTGGCGCACCTGAACCACTCGTCCGGCCACAGCTCGTCCTCGTCCAGCCACACCTCCACCACGGCCGAGGTCTCGCACAGCGCTCCGGTCGCCTCGCACGGCCACTACAGCTGCTCGGCCCTCGAGTCGCTGTGGGAATCGGCCGGCGGCTCGTCCAGCACCGCGTTCATGGCGGCCGAGATCGCCACCGCCGAGTCGGGCGGCAACCCGAACGCGGTCAGCCCGACCGACGACTTCGGCCTGTGGCAGATCAACGGCTCGCACGGGTCCATGGCCACCCTGGACCCGGTGGGCAACGCCAGGGCCGCGATCTCCATCAGCAACGACGGGCACAGCTGGGGTGCGTGGACCACGTACACCTCGGGTGCGTACTCCGGGCGTTGCTAGGACCCGGAGAACCAACCTTCGATAGGTAAAAACGAGGCCGGAACCAACCGGAACCTGGCTGAACCGGCCGGAGCCCCCACGGGATGATCCCGCGGGGGCTCCGCTGTATCCGGGGCGCTGTATCCGGGGCCGGAGCTGGCTCAGGCGGCCGGCCCGGTGGCCAGGGCGATGCTGGCCGTGTGGGACTGGCCCTCGGCGTCGGTCCAGCTCACGCTGACCTTGTCGCCGGGGTGGCCGGAGGACAGGATCGAGGAGATCTGCGACGAGCTGGTCACCGTCTGCCCGGCGACCGAGGTGATCACGTCGCCCGCGGCCAGGCCGGCCGTGGCGGCCGGGGAGCCGGTGACGGTGCCGATCACGGTGGCGCCGGAGGTGGTGGTGCCGGTGCCGTCGCCGCCGAAGCTCCCGGTGCCCTCGCCGCCGAACCCGCCGTTACCGCCGAAGCCGCCGTTCCCGCCGGTGCTGGACGAGCTGTCGGCCGCGGAGACCTCGACGCCCAGGAACCCGGTCGCGCCGATGTGCACGGTCGACGAGGCGGTCCCGGCCACGATCTGCTCGGCCACGGTCTCGGCCTCGGCGATCGGGATCGAGAAGGCCTGGGTCGCGGTGGTGCTGGAGCTGGAGCCACTGCCGGTCGAGCCGCTACCGGTCGAGCCACTGCCGCTCTGGCCGCTACCGCTCTGGCCCGGGAAGTTGCCCTGGGCGGTCGGGCTGGCGCTGGACGTCGAGGCGGCCGTGTCCATGCCGACGACCTCACCGGCCGAGTTGACCAGCGAGCCGCCGGAATCGCCCGGCTGGATCGGCGCGTTGGACTGGATCAGCCCGCTGAGCTGCTCGGAGTTGCCGGAGCCCTCATCGCTGGCGGTGATGGCCTGGTTGAGCGCGGTCACGGTGCCGGACACCACCGAGGGGGTGCCGCCCTTGCCCTCGGCGTTGCCGATGGCCACCACCTTGTCGCCGACGCTGACCGTGGAGTCGGCCAGGGTCACCGTCTGCAGGTTGGAGGCGCCCTGCAGCTGGAGCACGGCGATGTCCTTGCTGGCGTCGTAGCCGACCACGCTGGCCTGGTAGGTCTTGCCGTTGCCGACGTCGGTGACCGAGATCGAGGTGGCCCCGTCGATCACGTGGTTGTTGGTCAGGATCTCGCCGGTCGAGGTCAGCACCATGCCGGTGCCGGCCGCCTTCTCGTTGCTGTAGCCGAGCGTGGTGTTGATGTCGACCAGGCCGGGCGACACCTTGCTCGCGATCTGGGCCGTGGTCATCTTGGTGTTGGCGCTGGTGGTGGCCTTGGAGGCCGACGAGCCGCTCGGCTGCACCGCGTCGTACCAGCCGACCGCGGCCGCAGCGGCCAGGGCCACCCCCGCGGTGCCCAGCGCGAGGCCGCGGCGCAGCCGCTTGCGCCGGTCCGGCGGCGGCGGGGGCGTGCTGCCGCCCCAGTTGCTGCCCCCGTTCCAGCTGCCGCCGGACCAGCCGCCACGGCCACCCCCGCCGCCGGGAGTGCCGTAGTTGCCCGCGCCGTAGCCGTAAGCGTTGCCCCCGTACGAGCCGTAGGGGATCCCGCCGCCCGGCTGTTCCGGAGACGACGGCGACTGCTGCGACCCCGCGGCCTGCGCCGAGCCCTGGATTGCGTTCATGGATCTGCCCACCTGACTCTGTGTTGTTCCGATCAGTACTGAGTTTCGGCCGGGAAGCTTGGGCGAACCTGACGGCGAGCCACTGGGAGTCTGGAAGGTTCCTGACCACTTCCTGAAGACGCTCAGGATTGCCTCTGCACGGGAACAAACGGGTGAAACTCCCGTGACTGGGGAGGCCAGCAGCGGGTACTAATCGGGACCATGAAGAAGCTGCTGGAACTGCTGGTGTGCCTCATCCACCCGCTGGCCGTCATCCTCATGTGGATCAACCTGGCCGGTCGCTCGGACCTGAACGGCCTGGAGAAGCTGGCCTGGGGCCTGTTCGGCCTGATCCCGCTGGTGCCGTTCCTCTACGTGCTGGTCGGGGGCGAGCTCTGGTAACACCGCCGCCAGCAACCGGTACGTGGGTGGCCGTGGTGACCGGGGCCGCTCGCGGGCTGGGCCGGGTCATCGCCCTCACCCTGGCCGCCGAGGGTTACACGCTGGTGCTGGCCGATGTGGCCGACGCGGCCGCCACCGCCGTCGAGGTGGCCGCGGCCGGCAACGGGACGGTGTGGGCGGCCCGCACCGACGTGTCGGCCGAGGACGACGTGCGCGCGCTGGCGGCCGGGGTCCGGGACCGGTTCGGCCGGGCCGACGTGCTGGTCAACAACGCGGGTATCTCGCTGCTGCGGCCGGCCGAGCAGACCACGGCGGCGGACTGGCGACGGGTGCTGGACGTCAACCTGACCGGGCCGTTCCTGCTGTGCCGGGAGTTCGGCGAGCAGATGCTGGCGGCCGGATCGGGAGCCATCGTCAACGTGGCCTCCATCGCCGGCCTACGCGGGATCGCCCACCGGGCCGCCTACAACGCCTCCAAGCACGGCCTGGTCGGGCTGACCGAGACGCTGGCCGCCGAGTGGGGCGGCCGCGGGGTCCGGGTCAACAGCGTCTGCCCGGGCTGGATCAAGACCGAGATGGACCTCGAGGACCAGGCCAGCGGCGGTTACACCGACGCCGACATCGTCAACCGGGTGCCCATGGCCCGGTTCGCCGACCCGGCCGACGTGGCCGCGGCGGTGGCGTTCCTGGCCGACCCGGCCCGGAGCGGGTTCGTCAACGGGGTGGCCCTGCCGGTGGACGGCGGCTGGGTGGCCGACGCCAGCTGGACGTCGCTGCGGCTGCGGGCCCG
>DASXJM010000742.1:0-9180 GCA_036497405.1 Streptosporangiaceae bacterium
GCCGCCTCACCACCCTAATTCCGCAACACCCGTCACAGGCGTCACTCCACGTTCAGATTCGTGGGTACTTGTCCGTGATTGCTAGCCCCCTCCAGGAGCGCTCGATAAAATGTTCGAAAGGAATTAGATAACGACTTCCAGGAGGCGGTGACACAGTGACCACGGACATGCTCCCCGAGCCAGGAGCCGGTTTCACCTCCGGCGGTTCCCTGGGCACCCGCGCTCCCGACGCGCTGCTGGCTGGCCTGGCCGACGCGGCCACCCGCGACGGCCACCTCGCCGGTCTGTCCGATGATGAGCTCATCGATGTGATGGGAGCCTGGCGGCGACTCCAGGCCTGGAGCAGTTCGGGCCTCATGGCGGCGGTCGCGGAGCTGACCCGCCGCCGCCCCGCCGACGGGACCCCGCCGGCGGCACCCGGGCAGTTTCCGGCGCAGATCAGTGAGTTCGCGGTCGATGAGGTCGCGGCCGCGCTGACCTTGACCGCCCGGGCCGCCGACACCCTTTCTGCGGTGGCGCTGGACCTGGAGACCAGGCTGCCGGTCACCGCCCGGGCCCTGCACGAGGGGCTCATCGACGACCCGCAAGCCCGGCTGATTGCCGACATGACCCGGAGCCTTTCCGATGCCGACGCCGCCCGGGTTGAGGCCCTGATTTTCCCGGCCGCGGCGGGCCAGACCACCGGGCAGCTTCGGGTCGCCCTGGGCCGGGCCGTCATCGCCGTTGACCCCGAGGCCGCGGCCCGGCGCCGTGAGGAAGCCCTGAAGGACCCGCGGGTCCGCCGCTGGCGCGAAGACGCCGGCACCGCCGCCCTGGCCGGCTTCGGTCTCCCGCCGGCGGACGTGCTGGCCGCCGACCAGCGCCTGACGGACCGCGCCCGCGCCCTGCGTAACGCCGGGCTGCCTGGGACGCTGGAGGAGCTCCGCGCTCGCGCCTACCTGGACACTCTGCTCGACCGCGAATCGATCCCCGCACCCCCATCCAGTCCAGGGCCTCCAGCTCGACGGCCCGACCCCAGCCCCTCGATAGCCTCCCGGGTCAACCTCACCGTCCCCCTGGACACCGGCACCGGCCACGGCAATGCCCCCGGGCTGGCGAGCGGGTTCGGCCCGGTCGACGGGCCCCTGGCCCGCGATCTGCTGGCTGCCGCGGCCGCTCATCCCGCCAGCCGATTCTGCCTCACCATCACCGCCCCGGACGGCCAGGCCATCGGCCACGGCTGCCTGCCCGGGCCCGGCGCCTGGCCGAAGCTCATCACTCAGGGTCTGAAGGTGCCGATCACGCCGCTCGCCCGGGGCGGGTGCGACCACCGCCATCAGGAGCCCGGCTATCAGCCCAGCCGCAAACTCCAGCACTTGATCCAGGCCCGTAACCGGACGTGCTCTGCCCCCGGCTGCCAGCGGCCCGCGGCTCGCTGCGACCTGGATCACACGATCCCTTACGACCGTGGCGGGCGCACGTGCGAATGTGACCTGGCTCCGCTCTGCCGGCACCACCATCGATGTAAACAGTCCGAGGGCTGGCGGCTCGACCAACCCCAGCCCGGCGTCCTGATCTGGACGACCCCGGCTGGTCGTCAATACCGCACAGCACCCGACGCCTACCCCTGATTGCCGAGGTCCACAGTCCGGGCCATGGCCAGCTCCATCAGCGCCGGGTCCGACGGCAGCGGCTGCCGCTCGCCGGTGGGGGTGAACCCGCAGCGCTCGTACAGGCGCCGGGCCGGCTTGTTGGTCTCGGTCACCCACAGATGCACCCGCGGCACCGGCCGGGCCCGGGCGTAGGCCATGACCGCCTCAACCAGCGCCGATCCGACCTGGCGGTCACGGGCCTCGGGGCGGACCCACATCGAGACCAGCTCCAGCTCACCGGGAACCAGTTCGATCGCGGCCACCAGGCCCACCGGCACCGCGCCGGACTCCGGTAGGTAGGCCAGGATGCTGTTGCCCGCGGCAGCCCGCTCCCGCCAGGTCTGCTCGGGGAAGGCCGCCTCGCGGTCGTAGGTGGACGCGAACGCGTACGGCGCCTCGCGCAGGGCGTCCAGCCGGATGTCCCGCATCGCCTGCCAGTCGCCAGCGCCCACCGTCCGCAACTCGGTCATGGCCCAATGGTCGCGTGGCCCCGGGCCAGACCGCCACCGGGTTTCTGCTGGAATGGAGCCATGTGCACCGCCATTCTCGGTCTTGGCCCGGACGGGACCGTCCTGCTGGCCGGGGTCCGGGACGAGTTCCTGCAGCGGGCCTGGCTGCCCCCCGCCCACCTCTGGCCGGACCACCCGGCCCTGATCGGCGGCCGTGACCAGCGGGCCGGCGGCACCTGGCTGGCCCTGGACCCCACCACCCCCCGGGTGGCCTGCATCCTCAACGGCCGCGGCCACCCGGCCGCGCCCATTACCCGCCAGTCCCGGGGCGAGCTTCCCCTCCGCGCCGCCGCCCGCGTGCCCATCGCGCCCACCGACTTGGCGAGCGCCTCCCACCCCGCGGGCCCCTTCGACCCCGCCGGCCTGGCCGTTTTCGACCCGTTCCTGCTCGTGGTGGCCAGCCGGGGCCGGGCCGACCTGCTCAACTGGGACGGCGACCGGTTCACCCGCCGCACCCTCGACCCCGGCCTGCACCTGCTGGTCAACAGCGGGCTGGCCGGCGACCTGCGGCCCGACGCCGGCGAACACGAGACCGAACGCATCCGCCACTTCCAGGCCCGGCTGGCCTCGGTCCCGTTCCCGCAGCCCAAGCCCGGGGACACCGTCGACGCCGCCTGGGCTCCCTGGCTGCCCCTGCTCAACGGCGACGGGCTGTCCACCGACGACCCGCGGGCCCTGATCGTCCGCCGCAAGTTCGACGACGGCCGGACCTGGGGCACCACCTCGATCTCGCTGGTCGCCTTCACCTCCGAAGGCCTGCGCTACGACTTCACCGCTCATCCCGGCGACCCGGCCGCCTGGTACCCCGTGCCGATCGGGTAGGCCCGCTCGGATAGGGTCCCGCGCATGATCTGGCATCTGCTGCCGCTGCCCGACTGGCAGTCGGCCGGGGACGCGCCCTACGTGCCCGGCAC
The DNA here is from genome assembly GCA_036497405.1 of Streptosporangiaceae bacterium. Lineage (GTDB taxonomy): Bacteria > Actinomycetota > Actinomycetes > Streptosporangiales > Streptosporangiaceae > Bog-532. The sequence goes on from DASXJM010000742.1 coordinate 3,055, forward strand.
CGAGCACGCGGGCACCCCCGGCGCGGCGCCGTTCGTGCATGCCTCACCAGACGAAGCCACCAGCCTGGCCGTGGCCAACGACCGGTTCACCGGCTCGACCCTGCCGCTGGTCGCGCTGATCCTGGACGAGTCGCGGCTGTCGGCCCCGGTGCGCTTCGAGGCCGCCGACCCCGCCCCGCCGCCCGGGGCACCCGCGGGCACGCTGTTCCCGCACGTCTACGGACCGGTCGAGCGGGCCGCGGTCACCGAGGTCCGGTTCGCCCGGCGCGACCCGCACGGCCGATTCACCGCGTTCGACCCGCGCCCGGCCACCGCCGAAGCCCTCGGCCTGATGCCCCATCCCGAAGGCGGCTGGTACCGGCAGACCTGGGCCGCGGGCCCCTCGTACCAACCGGACGGCTACCCCGGATCGCGGCCGGCCGCCACTGCCATCTACTTCCTGCTCCGCCCGGGTACCGAGTCGGCCTGGCACACGGTCCGCTCGGACGAGGTGTGGCTGTGGCACGCGGGCGGCCCGCTCACGCTGCGGCTCGGCGGCACCGGCCCCGAGCCGGTCGCGGACCCGGCCACGGTCACCCTGGGCCCCGACCTGGCCGCGGGCCAGGCCCCGCAGTACATCATCCCCGGCGGCTACTGGCAGTCGGCCCGCCCCGCCGCCGACCAGGAGGTTCTGGTCAGCTGCGTGGTCGCCCCCGGCTTCGACTTCGCCGACTTCACCGCCCTGCCTACTCCACCCCGTTAACCTGCGCACATGCCGAAGCGAGCATTCCCGGTGGTCTACGCGACCGACGTCGAGAGCACGGCCCGGTTCTGGGAGCGGCTCGGCTTCACCCGGCATGTCGAGCTGAAGCCGGACGGCCAGCCCGGCTATGTGGGCTTGCGCCGCGATGACGCCGAACTGGCCGTGACCGCCCGCGAATGGGCTCAGGACCGCTACGGCCTGCCCCTGGGCGACGGCCCCCGGTTCGAGATGTTCGTCTACACCGACGACGTGGATACGCTGATCCCCGCCCTGCGCGCCGAGAGCGTCCCCGTGCTGGCCGACCCGGCCGACATGGCCTGGGGTGAGCGGATCGCCACCGTCGCCGACCCGGACGGCAACCCGGTCGCCCTGGCCAACCAGGCCCGCGTCACCCCGGGCTGACCGCGGTCAGTACCTGATCGCGATCTCCCGGCCATCCTCGCCAGTCTGCGGCGGGTCGGGCAGCACCCCCGCCTGCCCGGTCGCAATCCGGCGCGCGGTCCAGGCCACGGCGGCCGCGTCCAGCACGTCGGCCGCGGCCCGGCGCCAGGCCGGGTCGTCCGGCACGTCCAGCCCGGCCGCGGCCAGCAGCGATCGCCGCAGCGCCTGCCCGGCCGGCCGGTGCTTGGGCTCCGGCAGCGGCGCCCCGGCCAGGCTGGCGAACGACAACTCGGGGTGCACCTCGTACAGCCGCTGGGGGCCGGTCCGGCGGTACTGCCCCGCCTCCAGCAGCTTGGGCCGCAGTCCCCAGGCCTGAATGCTGAACCCCTGCCCGGTCAGCCGCCGGCACTCGGCCAGCGCGGACTGGTAGTCCGGTTGCTGCCACACTGACGCGGGCGGGATGCCGAAGATCGAGCTGCGCCGCGGCCCCAGTCGCCGCCGGGCCTCCCCATCGGCGGTCCGCCAGCCCTCGGCCAGCAGCCCCAGCGGCATGTCGATCCCCACCACCTGCCCGGCCGCCGTTCCGGCCAGCAACTCGGTCAGCGATCCAGCCACCCGCACGGTCACCCGCACGGCCACCGTGCCGACCGGGCCGCCGGCCCCGGCCACGTCGAGTTCGACCGCCGCCCACCCGTCCCGGCACCCATCCACCCCGGTCACCCGCACCCAGTCAGTATTGCCCGTTACGGTCCTCAGCCGGCTGCTCACGCATACGTATCGGCCGCCAAATGTGTCTGGCCGGTGGCATAGCCAACCCCCGACGCGTAATGCCAGGGACCTTTTTCCCTTCTAACCTGGGCGTCGGTCATATGTGTCCGGACTCTCTCGACGGCCTGAAACTTATTTCTCAGAAATCGACGGTTCCGGCAGCTTGGCAATGCAATTTTCAGGATAAAGTTGCGCACAGGTCGGGGGGCCCGTTCCTAACCGAATATGGAGGCCTAAGTGGCCGGAGAGGATCGTTCCCGCCCCATTAGCAAGTATCCGCCTCCGGGAGTTGACGCCCGGATGCCGAACATCGCACGCGTCTACGACGCCTTCCTCGGTGGCAAAGACAATTTCGCCGCCGACCGGCAGGTCGTCGAGTCAGTGCTGCGGGTTTCGGAGGATGCGCCGGCCGTGGCCCGGGCCAACCGGGCGTTCCTGCGCCGCGTGGTCCGCTACCTGGTCGGCGAAGCGGGAATGACGCAGTTGCTGGACATCGGTTCGGGCCTGCCCACCGCGGGCAACGTGCATGAGGTCGCGCACGAGCTCAACCCCGGGGTCCGCACGATGTACGTGGACAACGACCCGGTGGTCCACATCCATGGGGAGGCGCTGCTGGCCGACCGGCAGACCACCGAGGTGGTGACCGCGGACGTCCGGTGGCCCGCGGAAATCATCGGGCACCCGGAGATCCGGAGCTTCCTGGACCTCTCCGAGCCGGTGGGCCTGCTGCTGATCGCGGTCATGCACCACGTAGACGACAAGAACGAGCCGGACGCGATCATGGCCGCGCTGCGGGGAGCCCTGCCCCGCGGTAGCTACCTGGCCATCTCCAGCTTCGCCCAGCCGGGACCCGACTACCCGGAGGAGCAGGCGGTGGCCCGGGAGGTCGAGCGCATCATGCATGACCAGCTCGGCACCGGGTACTGGCGGCCGGCCAGCGTGGTCCGGGGCTGGTTCGGCGACTGGACGATGATCGAGCCGGGGCTGGTCCCGTTGTCGCAATGGCGTCCCGACCCGGCCGGAGACGTGCCGTCCCCGCTGACCCACGGGCTCATCGGCGGCGTGGCCAGGAAAGACTGATCGCGCCCACGGTGACCGATTTTCCGTATCCAAATGGGAGGGGAAATTACCGACGCGTCTACTTTCTGGCTGCTGACGCGTCAAAGGTGCCGAGCCCTGGTTAATGAGCGCCGGCAAACGCCAGGCCGGCGGGATCCTTCGAAAGGTTTCGTTTCACGGATGTTTCACATCCGGGGGTCTGACGTTTTACCGCGCCAACTAAACATCGGCACAAAGCAAAGAATCCGAACGCCTATCCCGAAAACGAAAGGAGGCCGCCCATAAATTTGGGCACTTGCCCAAAGAAGTCTGGCCACTTGACCAAACTAAGCCCGCTACCTCAGCGCGCCAGACCCAACGGACCTACCCCAAAACTCCGGGTCCAGCGCATCCACCCCAGAACGCCGGGTCCAGCGCGCCTACCCCAGAACGCCGGGCTCAGTAACCCCGCCGCTGCCGCCGCCGCTCGTCCTTGAAGGCCCGCCGCTCGTCGTGCCGGGCCCGATGGGCGTCGATCCGGGCCTGCCGATCCTCCCACTGCGCCTGCTGGGCCTGACTTCGGTCGGCCCGGGACCGCCGGCCGCTGCTGCCGCGGCGGATCCGGATCCCGCCGATGATAGAAAACGCCCGGATGTGGATGGTCGGCGCACCCGGGCCTGGGTCGGGGGCGCCCTCGACCCGGGTGCCGCCGAGCAGGCTCAGCCCGCTGGCGTCGACCCGGAGGCCGTGCGGGATGCGGGCGTTCACCCCGCCGATGATGGAGACCTTGGTCAGGGTCACGTCCCGGGCCGCCAGCTCGGCCTGGCTCAGGTCCAGATCGGCCCCGCCGATCAGGGTGATCACCACCACGTGGCGGCCCATTCGCCAGGGCCCGGACACGCTCAGGCCGCCGATGGGGGAGACGTGCCAGGTCGGGGCGCCCGACGAGCCCGGCGCCACCACGGTCCCGCTGCCGTCCCCGCCGGCCGTGGCGGGCAGGTCGGTGACCAGCTGGTCCAGCTCGGTGCGGGTCCGCGCCGCGGTGGCCTGCTCCATCCGGTCGCTGAACTCCTCCAGCGTCAGCCGGCCCTCACCGGCCGCGTCCCGGAGCCGCTCGACGGTCGCATCACGTTCGCCGTCCGACGCCCGGATGCCGCCCTCGTCACCGTCGGTGGTCTGGCCCACTATTGCTCCCAGCGCTCGGGGTTTTTGTCGGCACCACCATAACGGTCACCGGACCAGAAACCGCCCCGGCTGCCGCTGGTGGCTAGACGAGCCCCGGCTCCCGGTGCTGAGCCGCGTCAATCTCGGCCTCATCCGCGGTCACCGGGACCGGCGCCTTCTCGCCCGCTCGGACGAGGGCGATTCCGGCCAGGATGAACGCCCCGCCCACGAACTGGATGGGCGTGGGCAGCTGGCCCAAGGCCAGCCAGGCGAACAGGATCGCGAACAGCACCTCGGTCATGCCGATGAACGAGGCCAGCTTGGCCCCCAGCCGCCGGGCCGCCCCGATGCCGGCCACGTAGGCGATGACCGCCGCCACCAGCGACAGCCCCAGCACCGGCACGATCCAGCTCACGTGCAGGCCGAGGAGGCGGACGTCGGCGTTGGTCGCGTGCAGCGGCAGCGCCCCGCTGAAGCCGAGCACCGCCAGCGCCACCGCGCCCACGCACATCGCGCCCCAGGCCATCGCGATCGGCGGCAGCGGCTCCGCGGGCGCCCCGCCCCCAGAACCCCCGCCCCCAGAACCCTCGCCCGTGGAACCCCCGCCCGCCGACGAGGCCGAGATCACGAAGTAGGCGGCCAGGCCGCACGCGGCCAGCAGCCCCCACATCAGCCCGATCGGGTCCACGTGGACCGAGCCGGTCAGGTTGAGCACCATGACCATCCCGGCGATGGCCGCCACCGCGCCCGCCACCGTGAGCCGGCTCGGGCGTTCCCCGTGCCGCAGCCACATCCAACCCACCACCAGCACCGACCCGAGGTACTCCAGCAGCAGGGCCACGCCGACCGGGATGCGCTGCAGGGCGTTGAAGTAGAACAGCTGGCAGCCCGCCACCGCCAGCAGCCCGTACAGCGCGACCTTGGCCGCGTCCCGGCGCAGCAGCGCCCAGCGCCCGTGCAGCGAGATCAGTGCGGGAATGGTCAGGATCACGGCCGACACCGCGATCCGGATCGTGACCGCGGCCGCCGGGCTCCACCCGGCCCGGATCAGCCCGTCCGCGAACGTCCCCGACGTCCCGAACGTGGCCGCCGACAGTACGGCAAGCCCCAGCCCCGCGCCCGCGAACCCTGATCCCCGCCGCACCCGCGCCACCGCCACCGTCAGCTCCCGCCTCGACCGAACGACCCCACGTTCAGCGACGCTAGCCAGCCGACCTGTCAGCAGTCAAGATACTTTTTACTCATGACACGTGGTGCTGCGGCGTCAGCCCCTCGCGTTCACGCGTAACACGACAGCGGCTGCCCCCCGTTGAACGTGACCATGTCCTTCAGCGCCGCCAGCAGGTCCACCCCGTCCCGGGCCCCGAGATCGGCGTAGGCCCGGTGCAGGTTGCCCACGATGCGCTCGCGGTCCAGCCAGCCGTCGTACCGGCCCAGGTCGGTCTGCCGGGCCAGGTCCAGCGGGGCCAGCCCGGCCTCGATACCCTTACGCGCGGTGTCCAGCACGAACTCCAGGTACCCGACCACGGTGGTGATCAGCTCGTGGTCGCAGGGGGCACCGTGCCCGGGCACGATGACCCGGGCCGGGATGGGGGCCACCACCGAGGTGAGCACGTCGATGGCCCCGCGCACCGAGCCCATCAGCAGGAACGGCGTGCCCCCGTTGAACAGCAGGTCACCGCAGAACAGCACCTCCTGCTCGGGCAGCCAGACCAGGCTGTCGTTGGAGGTGTGCGCGGCCTGCCCGACCCAGCTGACCTCGACCGGACGGTCGCCGGACCAGAGCCGGACCCGGTCGGTGAACGTGAGCGTCGGCGGGGCCACCGTGACCTCGCCCCAGTCGACCGGCTCCCACACTCCGGTGTTGCCGGGGAAGCCGTAGGCCAGCATCTCGGCCCGGCAGTTCTCCTGAGCCACGATCGTGGCCGGGGAGAACACGAAGTTCCCGTAGGTGTGGTCACCGTGGTGGTGGGTGTTGACCAGGGTCGTCACCGGGGCCGGGGTGACGGACGCGATCCGGTCCCGGTAGGCCC
>DASXJM010000743.1:0-19645 GCA_036497405.1 Streptosporangiaceae bacterium
ATCGGGCCCGAGGTCAAGGACTGGGGCCAGGGCGGAGCCGACATCCCGACCGTGAAGGGCGCCTCGGTGCCCAACGTCCCCGGCCTGGCCTCGCTGGTCCCGGCCAAGGCCCCGGCCATCGTGGTCGACATCGCACTCGACGACGTGCTCTCCACCAACACCACCAACACCGGCATCCGCTTCCTGTCCTCCTACCTGTCCGGCGGCACGAGCTACTCCTCGTTCGCCTCGCAGTGGGATCAGAACCTGAACACCGGAGCCCAGGCCTACGCCAAGCAGAACAACATCAACCTGTCGAAGTACAAGTGAGCCCATCAGCATGAGCACATCCGCACCAGCGGCACTGGCCGCACCGCGCCGCCGACGGCACACGCTGAGGTGGGTCACCGTCGCCTGCGGCGCGGTGCTGGTCGTGCTGACCTACTTCCCGATCGTGTTCGTGCTGTCGAACTCGCTGAAGACCGGGGCCAACATCTCCAGCGGCGGCGTGTTCGCCCTGTTCACCCAGTTCGATACGCACAACTACGTGCAGGCCTGGTCCGGCATCGACACCTCGCTGCTGAACACGGTGATCGTGGCCATCGCGGCGATCATCATCGGTGTGGTGGCCGCGGTCCTGGGCGCCTACGCCTTCGCCCAGGTCCAGTTCAAGGGCAAGTCGGTCGTGTTCATGGCCTACCTCGGCCTGCTGATGATCCCGTGGACCCTGACCATCATCCCGCTGTTCCTGCTGATGAAGACGTTCGGCTTCTACAACGGCTGGTGGGCGCTGATCCTGCCCTACGCGGCCAGCGCCCAGCCGCTGCTGGTGCTGCTGTTCCGCGGCTTCTTCGAGCAGATCCCGGACGAGCTGCTGCAGAGCGCCCGGCTGGACGGGGCCCGCGAGTGGCAGGTGCTGCTGCGGGTGGTGGCCCCGCTGACCCGGCCGATCATCCTCACCGGCGCGATCTTGATGACCATCAACATCTGGGGCGACTACCTGTGGCCGGAGATCGTGCTGCAGGACTACCACAAGTACACGATCTCGGCCGGGTTGCAGGGGTTCGTCAGCGCCCAGGGCATCAGCGGCAACGGCACCGGCGCGGTCTTCGCCGCCTACCTGATCACCATGCTGCCGCTGTTCGCACTGGTCGGTGTGTCCATGCGCTACTTCGTCGCCGGGATCACCGACGGCGCGCTGAAACTCTGACCGGACCGTCACCTGAGAGGATCCTCGCCGTTGAGCCAGACGGAGGCCTTCACCGTCAGCGGAACCGATGCCCGGTGGATACGACCCGGTGAGCAGAGCACCCAGCTCGGCCCGCACGCCGCGTACCTGACCCGGACCACGATCGAACTGCCCGAGGTGCCGTCACGCGCGGTCATCCGGGCCACGGCCCTGGGCATGTACGAGCTCCAGGTCAACGGGAACCCGATCGCCGGCGCGGGACTCTACCGGCCGGGCTGGACCGACACCACCCACCGCGTGCAGTACCAGGAGTACGACGTGACCGGGCTGCTGCGGTCCGGGACCAACGTGATCGGCGCCGAGCTGGCCCCGGGCTGGCATGGCGGCCGGATCGGCACCGACCGCGGCAACTTCCAGCGGCTCACCCCGCCCGAACTGCTGCTGGTGGCGGTGGCTGAGACCGGGGACCCGGAGCCCGCGCTGCTGGCCGCGACCGGGGAGGGCTGGGAGTGGGCCGCCTCGGACATCACCGAGTCCGACCTGTACGACGGCGAAATCGCCGACCGCCGGCAGCGGCTGACCAACTGGGCCGAGCCCGGGGCCAGCGACCTCGGCCGCTGGGACCGGATGGAGCGGTCGGCCGGCACCACGGCCCGGCTGGTCCCGCAGGCCGGGCCGGTGGTCCGCGAGACCACGACGTTCGCCGTCACCGACGTCCGCTGGCTGGACGACGGCACCGCCGTGGCCGACACCGGCCGGAACGAGAACGGCTTCCTGCGCGTGGTGGTGGACGCCCCGGCCGGTACCCGCCTGACCGTTTCCTACGGAGAGCTGACCGATGTCGACGGGCACGTCTACACCGAGAACCTGCGCAGCGCCAAGTGCCGGGACGTGTTCCGCTGCGCGGGCGGCGGGCCCGAGGAACTGGCGCCCCGGTTCAGTTTCCGGTCGTTCCGCTACGCCCAGATCAGCGGGTTGCCCGGGCCGGATGCGCTGGTCCGCGCCGAGCGGGCGGTGATCGGCACCGAACTGGAGCGCACCGGCTGGTTCGAGTCTTCGGACCCGCTGCTGAACGAGATCTACGCCGCCATCCTGACCTCGACCCGGGCCAACTTCCTCGAGGTGCCAACCGACTGCCCGCAGCGGGACGAGCGGCTCGGCTGGATGGGCGACGCGCTGCTGTTCTCGCCGCTGGCCGCCTACACCTACGACATCTCCGGGCTCATGTCCAAGTGGTTCGACGACGTGCTCGACGCCCGGACCGCCCGGGGCCTGTTCACCGACATCGCCCCGCGGCCGCCGGGCCGGGTCATGTTCCGCGATCGTGAGGGCGCGCCCGCCTGGGCCGACGCCGGGGTGGTGCTGCCCTGGCTGATCTACCAGCGCTACGGGAACCGGGAAGTCCTGGAGCGGATGTATCCGGCCATGATGACCTGGCTTCGGGCCGTGCACGCGGACAACCCGGACGGCATCTGGCGGCACGGGCGCGGGCGCGACTACGGCGACTGGGTCCCGGCCGGTCCGGACACCTCCCACGACCTGTTCGGCACCTGCTGGCTGTACCACTCGACCCGGACCGCGGCCGAGGTCGCCGACGTGCTCGGATCCGGCGACGGCGCCTGGCTGCGGAACCGGGCCGAGGTGGTCCGCGGCGCGTTCGCGGACCGGTTCCTGGACGCGGGCAGCGGGCGGATCGCCGCCCCGGAGCCGGTGGGCTCCCCGGCCGCCGCGCGCCGGTTCGCACCCTCGGTCGCCGAGGAGACCCAGACCGGCTACATCCTGCCGCTGGTCTTCGGCCTGGTCGACGGCGAGGTCGCGGTGCGCTGCGGCCAGCGCCTGGCCGAACTGGTGGGCAAGGCCGGTGGCCGCCTGGAGACCGGGTTCATCGGCAGCGCCTACCTGCTCGATGCGCTGGCCGGGTCGGGCCAGACCGCCCTGGCCGGCGAACTGCTGCAGCGCAGCGAATTCCCCTCGCTCGGCTACATGATCAGCCGGGGCGCCACCTCGATCTGGGAGCGCTGGGACGGGCTCCAGCCGGACGGCGGCCCGGCCTGCCCGACCATGAACTCCTTCAACCACTACGCGCTGGGATCGATGTTCCGCTGGGCCATCGATGGCGTGTGCGGCCTGCGGCCCGACCCCGATGCCCCCGCCTTCGCGGCGTTCACGTTCGGGCCGGCCGTACTGGCCGGCCTGGACTGGGCCTCGTTCCGGTTCGCCAGCCCGCGCGGTGAAATCCGGGTGCGCTGGGACCGGGACGGCCAGGACGCGGTGAACGGTGAGGTGACCGTGCCCGAAGGGGCCAGCTGCACGCTGGCCACCGAGGTGCCGGCCGGGGACCGGGTGCTGTCGCTGGCCGGTCACGACGGCCAGCCGCTCGGCCCCGGCACGCACCGGGTCCGCTGGCAGGGGTGACCATGGCGGTGAGCGAGGGAGCCGCGGTGCTCCCGTCCCGGTCGATCGGCGACCGTACGGTGAGCGCGATCGGGCTGGGTGGCGCGCCGATCGCGCTGGCCGCCCACATCCCCGACGAGCGCAGCGCCGTCCGCATGGTGCACGCCGCCCTCGACGCCGGGGTCACGGTGCTCGACACCGCCGACGTCTACAGCCCCGGCCTCGGCCAGGGCTACAGCGAGCAGGTGTTCGGCCGGGCCGTGCGGACCTGGGGCCCGGGCCGGGACGACGTCCTGATCGCCACCAAGGGTGGCAAGTACTGGCGGCCGGACGGAGAGGTGCAGGTCAACGGCCACCCGGAGTACCTGGCCCAGGCCTGCGAGGCCAGCCTGCGGGTGCTGGGCACCGACGTGATCGGCCTGTACCAGTTCCACGAGCCTGACCCGGCCGTCCCGTTCGAGGAGTCCATCGGCGCCCTCGCCGACCTGCAGGCGGCCGGCAAGATCCGGCAGATCGGCATCTCCAACACCGACACCAGCCTGATCCGGCGCGCCCTGGCCGTGACGCCGGTGGCCAGCGTGCAGAACCGGCTGGGGCCGGGCCACCCGTTCGGCGCGGCCGAGATCGCCCTGTGCGAGCAGGAGGGCCTGGCCTTCCTGGCCTACTCACCGCTCAAGGGTCTGGTCACCGGAGACCGGTTCGCCGAGGTGGCCCGGCGGCACGCGGTCTCACCCCAGCAGGTCGCCCTGGCCTGGGAACTCTCCCTGTCCTTGGCCGTCATCCCAATCCCCGGCGCCACCCGCCCGCCGACCATCCTCGACAGCGTGCACGCGGCGGCCCTCACGCTCAGCCCCAGTGATCTGGCGACCCTCGAAGGAATCCAATGAGCCTCAGCGCCTATGGCCTGCACTGTGAGCACCGGTCCGAGCCGCTCGGTGTGGATGAGCCGCGCCCGGCCTTCAGCTGGAAGTTGTCGGCCAGCACCGCCGGCCGCAGCCAGCAGGCCTACCGGATCACCGTCCGCCCGGCCGCGGGCGGGGACCCGGTGTGGGACTCCGGCCTGGTCAGCGACTCCGCCCACCACGAGGTGAGCTACGACGGCGCCCCGCTGCAGCCGTCCACCCGCTACACCTGGGACCTCCAGCTGACCGACGACCGCGGGGAGGCCGGGGCGCCCGCCGGGAGCTGGTTCGAGACCGGCCTGCTCACCCCGGCGGCCTGGACCGCCCGCTGGATCCGCCGCGACCCGCGCACCGCGCCCCGGATCGACCCGCCCCAGGACGAGGACCCGCCCGAGCGGACCCGCATGCTGGCCCCGCCGTGCCAGTTCCGCCGGGAGTTCGAGCTGCCCAGCCCACCGGTCCGGGCCCGCGCGTACGTGACCGCGCACGGCATCTACCAGCTCCGGGTCAATGGCGAACAGGCCGGCCGGGACGAGCTCACGCCCGGCTGGACCAACTACCACTACCGGTTGCAGTACCAGGTCTACGACGTCACCGGCCTGCTCCAGGCCGGCGCCAACGCCGTCGGGGCGCTGGTGGCCGACGGCTGGTGGAACGGCTACATCGGCTTCGACCCCCGGCGCGCTGCCCAGCACTATGGCCGCTACCCGGAACTGCTGGCCGAGATCCATGTCACCTGCGAGGACGGCAGCACGGTGGTGGTGACCACCGACGAGACCTGGACCGAGCGGCCCGGCGAGATCGGCTCCGCCGACCTGCTGATGGGCGAGGCCCACGACCAGCGCCGGGCCACCCCCGGCTGGGATCGGCCCGGCCACGATGACGCGGGCTGGATCCCGGTCCTGACCGCCCAGAACGAGGGATCCCCGCTGGTGGCCCAGCTGGACGAGCCGGTGCGAGCCACCATGGAGGTGCCCGCCCAGTCCGTCTGGCCGGTGGACGGCGGCTACCTGGCCGACTTCGGCCAGAACCTGGTCGGCCGGGTCCGGCTCCGGCTCCCCGAGGCCCCGGCCGGCACCCGCATCCAGCTCCGGCACGGCGAGATCCTGAACCACGGCGCGCTCTACACGGAGAACCTGCGCTCGGCCGAAGCCACCGACGTGGTCGTCACCGCCGGACCGGACGGCCCGGCCTGGTTCGAGCCGCGGTTCACCACCCATGGCTTCCGCTACGCCGAGGTGACCGGCTGGCCCGGACAACTCTCCGCCGCCGATCTGGTGGCGGTGGTTCTCACCAGCGACCTGCCCCCGGCGGGCCAGCTGGAATGCTCGGACCCGATGGTCACCCAGCTGATCAGCAACATCACCTGGGGCCAGCGGGGCAACTACGTCAGCGTCCCGACCGACTGCCCGCAGCGCGACGAGCGCCTCGGCTGGACCGCCGACACCCAGATCTTCCTGCCCACCGCCTGTTTCCAGGCCGACGTGTCCGCGTTCATCGGCCGCTGGACGCTGGACGTCCTCGACGAGCAGGACGAGGACGGGGCCTTCGGTGACGTTTCCCCGCGCCTGATCGCCGAGCGCGAGGGCGCGCCCGCCTGGGGCGACGCCGGCGTCACCGTCCCGTACCACCTGTGGCAGGTCTACGGTCAGCGCCGGCTGCTCGAACGGGCCTACCCCGGCATGCGCGCCTGGGTTGAGCACATTCACCGGCACAACCCCGATCTGATCTGGCGGAACGCCGACGGCAACAGCTACGGGGACTGGCTGCAGATCGGCGCCCACACCCCGCGCGAAGTCGTGGCCACCGCCTACTTCGCCCGGTCGGCCGGGCTGCTGGCCGACACCGCCGCTCTCCTTGGCCACGACGAGGACGCGGCCCGCTACCAGGCCCTGGCCCGCGACGTCCGGGACGCCTTCACCGAGGCGTTCGTGCAGCCGGACGGCACGATCGGCACCGGCAGCCAGACCGGTTACCTGATGGCGCTGGCCTGGGACCTGATCCCGGCCGCGCGGCGCGACCAGGTCTTCGGGCACCTCTGCCGCGACATCGAGGACCGCGGTAACCGGCTGTCCACCGGGTTCGTCGGGGTCCCGCTGCTCGGCCCGGTGCTGACCGAGCACGGCCGCCCGGATCTGGCCTACGCCCTGCTGCACCAGGAGGAGTTCCCCTCCTGGGGCTACTCGATCCGGCAGGGGGCGACCACGATCTGGGAGCGCTGGGACGGCTGGACCGAGGAGCACGGTTTCCAGTCCGCGCACATGAACTCGTTCAACCACTACTCGCTGGGGTCGGTCGGCGAGTGGCTGTGGCGTTCCGCGGCCGGCATCGACCAAGCCCCGGGCTCGGTCGCCTACGCCGATCTCGTGATCGCCCCCCAGTTCGGGCCCCGGCTGGACTGGCTCACCGCCGAGTACGACTCGCCCCGCGGCCTGATCCGCGTCCAGTGGCGCCGCTCGGACGACAGCGTCGACGTCGAGGTGGAGATCCCGCCCGGACGCCCGGCTGAGCTGCGGCTCCCGGGCGAAGCCCCCAGCCAGTTGCCACCCGGAACCCACCGGGTGCGCTGCGCCAACCCTGACTCGATCCATGCAGGACGAATGTGAAAGGCGGAATCCAGTGCTGACCGAAGTCACTGAACAACAGCAGAAAAGCTACGCGGAGCAGGGATTCCTGGTCGTCGAGAATTTCCTGGACCCCGCTGAGCTCACCGAATGGCGCGCCGCCGTCGACCACGCGGTGAACGAGCGCGGGCAGCAACTGCTGTCCTTCGCCACCAGCCCGGAAGAGGACGCCGCCGCCACCCGCTCGGAAGAGGAGCGGGACTACTACGACCAGGTTTTCACTCAGCGCAACAACCTCTGGCAGACCGACGAGCACGTGCGGAGCCTGCTGTTCCAGCCCGGCCTGGGCAAGTTCGTGGCCGACGTGGCCGCGATCGGGGGCGTGCGCATCTGGCACGACCAGGCTCTGATCAAGGGGCCCTACAGCAACCCGACCGCGTTCCACCTGGACGTGCCGTACTGGTCGTTCAAGTCGGCCGACGCGATCACGATCTGGATCGCCCTCGACGACGCCACCATCGAGAACGGCTGCCTGTACTACGTGCCCGGCAGCCACCTGGCCCGCAAGTTCGACAACGTCAGCATCGGCAGCCGCATCGGCTCGCTGTTCGAGGTCTACCCGGACTGGGCCGACGTCGCGCCGGTACCCTGCCCGGTCCCGGCCGGCGGCGCGCTGTTCCACAACGGGCTCACCTTCCACGGGGCTGGGGCCAACATGACCCCGGGCCTGCGCCGGGCCATGACCTGTGCCTACATGCCGGACGGGGCCACCTTCAACGGCACCCGCAATGTGCTACCGCCGGAGTACTTCCGGACCTTGGAGGTCGGCCAGGTACTGGACAACGACGCGCAGAACCCGCTGATCTACTCCCGGCACGGCACGTCAGCAGGATCGAATAATTGAATCCTCACCAGCTGGAGCGCATCACCCCGCGCCCGGTCAAAGTAGGCCTGGTGGCCGGCGGTCTCGGAGCGTACTGGCCGCAGTTCCCCAACCTGCTTCCGCAGCTGCGGGTCTCGGCCCGCCGGGTCGCCGAGCGGGTCCGGGGTCTGGGCTGCGAGGTGACCGACGCCGGGTTCATCTCCGACGCCGAGGAGGGAGCCAAAGCGGCCGAGGTCCTGCGCGTGGCCGGATGTGACCTCATCGTCGGCTTCCTCACCACCTACATGACCGCATCCATGCTGGTCCCGATCGCGCAGCGCAGCGGGGCGCCGGTGCTGCTGATCAACCTCCAGCCCACCGAGAAGATGGACCACGCCACCTTCGGCACCGGCGAGTGGCTGGCCTACTGCGGCGCGTGCCCGCTGCCCGAGATGGCCAACGCCTTCCACCGGGTGGGGGTGCCGTTCCGCTCGGTATCCGGTTATCTCGAAGACGAGCGGGCCTGGGCCCGGATCGGGAACTGGGTCAAGGCGGCCGGAGTCCGCGGTGCCCTCCGGGGCGGCCGTCACGGCCTGATGGGACACCTGTATCCGGGCATGCTCGACGTGTCGAGCGACCTGACCCTGGTCAGCACCAACTTCGGCGGTCACGTGGAAGTGCTGGAGTTCGACGACCTGCGGGTCCGGGTGGCCGACGTCAGCGACGACCAGGTCGGCGAACGGATGGCCCTGGCCCGCCAGGTATTCGAGATCGACCCGTCGGTCCAGGAGGAGGACTTCCGCTGGGCGGCCCAGGTCTCGGTGGGCCTGGACCGGCTGGTGGACGACTTCAGCCTCGACAGCCTGGCCTACTACCACCGTGGGCTGGAGGGCGAGCAGCACGAGCGGCTCGGGGCGGGCATGATCCTGGGGGCGTCGCTGGTGACCGCCCGCGGCGTGCCCGCCTGCGGCGAGTACGAACTGCGCACCTCCCTGGCCATGCTGATCACCGACCGGCTCGGCGGCGGTGGCTCGTTCACCGAGCTGCAGGCGCTCAACTTCGCCGACAACGTGGTCGAGATGGGCCACGACGGCCCGGCTCACCTGCAGATCTCCGCCCGCCGCCCGCTCCTGCGGGGTCTCGGGGTCTATCACGGCAAGCGTGGCTGGGGCGTCTCGGTGGAGTTCGACGTCCAGCCTGGGCCCGTCACCGCGTTCGGCCTCGGCCAGCAGCGCGACGGCTCGTTCCGCTTCATCACCTCGTCCGGCACGGTCGTGCCCGGGCCGCTGCTGCAGATCGGGAACACCACCTCCCGCGTCGACTTCGGCTGCGACCCGGGGGAGTGGACCGATGCCTGGAGCGCCACCGGCATGTCTCACCACTGGGCGCTCGGAGTCGGCGATCTTCGGCCCGGGCTCCGGGCCACCGCCGAGCTCCTCGGGGCCGGGCTCAGCGAGGTCAGGCCGCCGTTTACCAGCTTGAGCCAAGAATTCTAGGAAGGTTGGTCCAGCCGTGGTTGATGCCGAGAGTGTCAAATCGGTGCTGCGCAAGCAGCACATCGAGGTGCCGTCGTGGGCGTTCGGGAACTCGGGCACCCGGTTCAAGGTCTTCGCCCAGCCCGGGGTGCCCCGTGACCCGTTCGAGAAGGTGGCCGACGCCGCCCAGGTGAACCGCTACACCGGCGTGGCCCCGGCCGTCGCGCTGCACATCCCCTGGGACAAGGTCGACGACTACGCTCGCCTGGCCGCCACGGCCAAGGAACAGGGCATCAAGATCGGCACCATCAACGCCAACGTGTTCCAGGACAACGACTACATGCTGGGCAGCATCACCAACCCGGACCCGCGGATCAGGCGCAAGGCCCTCGATCACCTCATCGAGTGCGTCGACGTGATGGACGTGACCGGGTCCCGGGACCTGAAGCTGTGGTTCGCCGACGGCACCAACTACCCGGGCCAGGACAGCATCCGCGCCCGCCAGGACCGGCTGGCTGAGGGACTGCAGGCGGTGTACGAGCGGCTCGGCACCCATCAGCGGCTCATCCTGGAGTACAAGCTGTTCGAGCCGGCGTTCTACCACACCGACGTGCCCGACTGGGGTACGTCGTTCGCCCACTGCCTCCAGCTGGGGGAGCAGGCCAAGGTGTGCGTGGACACCGGGCACCACGCCCCCGGGACCAACATCGAGTTCATCGTCGCGTTCCTGCTGCGGGCGGGCAAGCTGGGCGCCTTCGACTTCAACTCCCGGTTCTACGCCGACGACGACCTCATGGCCGGGGCGGCCGACCCGTTCCAGCTGTTCCGCATCATGTTCGAGGTCCGCTCCGGCGGTGGCTTCGAGGAAGCCACCGGCATCGCCTTCATGCTCGACGAATGTCACAACATCGAGCCCAAGATCCCCGGCCAGATCCGCTCGGTGATGAACGTTCAGGAAGCCACGGCCAAGGCCCTCCTGGTCGACCAGGACGCGCTCGCCACCGCCCAGCAGGCCGGCGACGTTCTGGGCGCCAACGCAGTACTCATGGACGCCTACAACACCGACGTCCGGCCCCTTCTGGCCAGCCTCCGCGAAGAGGCCAGCCTGGATCCTGACCCCATGGCCGCCTACGCCGCCTCCGGCTACGCCACCCAGATCGCCGCCGATCGCGTAGGAGGCCAGCAAGCCGGCTGGGGCGCCTGAGTTCCCCGCAGGCCGGGCTCGCGGTCGGCTACAGGTACTCCGCCAGCGGGAAAGACCGGTGAGCACGGGGCGGGACCAGGAAGTTCTGGCGGTGGGTGGTGTGCAAGAACTGGTTGAAGCCGGCCTGGGTGCGCGCGTTGAGGTTGAGGTTGGCTCCGTTCGGATAGCGCCCGTCCATCGCCTGCCGGGCCCGGTGGAAGGCGTCGCTGGTCGGGGTGAAGACCACAAAGTGCAGGCTGGCGGCCGGGGTGCTCGAGTAACCGTCACCGGCTGGGTCAGCGGTGTAGAAGAACGGGCTGTCGAGGGAGTCGAAATCGCTGCGCTCAGGGATGGAGGTGCCCGCCACGTGGGAGTTGCCGTAATTGTCGGTCAGCGCCGAGGCCAGTCTCGTGGCGGGCTGCAGGCTTTCGCTGTGGCCCACCGCCCCGGCCGCCTGCAGGTCACTGGCGACCTGAGCTTGCGTCTTGGTCTGGGCGGGACCTTCGGCCACGACTTGTGTCGGCGTCGCCACCTTGAGGGTGGTGTCGAACGCCTGCTGGACCCGGCGGCTGTCCTTCAGGGCGTACCAGCCCGCCAGGTCCAGGTACAGGTGTGACAGGTGCATCGTGGTGCCGTGCCTGAAGTACCCGTTGGGCCACTGGTCGGTGAGACCGGGGATGGTCTCCAGATTCGCGATGGTCCCCTGCCCGATGGAGTCCGCCTGCGTCGAGGCGAAGCCCATGAACAGTTCGGCGTTGTCCGGAATCGCGGCGGCCCCGGGGAGGCCGGCGCTCAGCGCCATCTGCTTGGGCAGGCTCTGACTACCGCCGAACCCGCCGCCGACAAAGCCCTTCCGGATACTCGTCACCGTGAACAGGCTGCCGGCCTGGCCGGAACCCGTGCCAAAGATGGCGTTGGCGCCCGCCGTCACGTTGGCCAGCGAGTCACTGCGCAGCAGGACCGCGACCTGATTGCCTTCCAGGCGCACCTGGGGAGCACCGGGAAATCCGGCCGGCGGCGAGTCGCTCGGGAACTGGACGGCGTCGATGACGCCCCGTACGGTCTGCCCGGCCGTCGCGGAGGCACGGTTGTCGACCGGAAGGTAATCCGGGTAGGCGGTGTGAGCCGGGAAATAGCTGGATTTCTGCTTGAGCGCGGGGACGTAGCTCTGGAAGTAGGGCAGTCCCCACGCGACGGTGACGCCCAGGCCCGCCGGGGTGGACGGGTCGTAGGTCTGGTCGAGTTTGCTGAGGGTGGTCTCCAGGAGCTGCTGAGCGGCCGCCAGGGAGTTCGCATTGGCCCGTACGTTCAGCTTGGCCGTGACCACCTGGAAGTGCAGCGGCGGCACCACCACGTTGACCGAACCGCTGCCGCTCTTCTGGACGCCTTTGAAGTCAACCGGAATGACCTGCAGGTTCATCAAGTGTTGCTCCGGCGCCAGAGTGGCCGTGGCCGCTCGGGTCGCCACGCGAACGGCGCGCCCCTGAACCAGGTCGACCCGCTCATAGACGCCCGCCGCGGCCAGTGCGGCGGCCGCCCCGCCTGCCTTGGCCGTGCTGGTCAGGAAACGTCTGCGCGAAAAGGCCACCGGATCCTCCTGTCACGACCGCAGACCAGGCTCCGCGGCCATCGTCGGAGAGTAGCAAGGGGCGGCCAAGGGCGGCGGAGCTTCTCTAATCAGTACTTTTCGCTGCCCAGAGACTGGCGCCGAGTTTCCTGTCGCAATCTGGGTACGTACGACTACGGAATGTGTACCGCAGCTACTGACCCAGGAGTAATCGGTGATACGTTTCGGCCCCGCTCTCGTCGTGATCGCCGTCGGGGCGACCCTCGCGTTCGCGGTCTCCTCGAACGCCATACCCGGCATCAATTTAACCGTCGCCGGAATCATCATCCTGCTGGCCGGCGTCGTGGCCTTGCTGCTGTCAGCGCGGGCCGGACGGTCCCGGCACCGGACCATGAGCCCCCGGCTGCGGCCGATGGTCCATACCCGCAGGATGGCCGAGACCAGGCGGCCCGCGGCCGACGACGATGTCGTCGAGGGCCAACCGGTGCGCGCCGGGCGGCCGCGGCCATGATGGTGTGCCGCTAGTTCGCGGACCAGCAGTCAGCGACGCGGCCTGCATACCACCCAGGCACGGGACCCGGTACTCTAGCTGCGATCCCGCCGTCGGCAGCGTGCGCGCGGCGCGGGGCGCATAGCTCAGCGGAAGAGCATCCGCCTTACAAGCGGAAGGTCATAGGTTCGAACCCTATTGCGCCCACATAATTTAGCTGAATCGTGCGGGCCCTGGCTCACTGCGACGTGAGCTGGGCAGACCCGGGTGCTGGCCCGGGGAGTTCACGGGTGTCATGGCGTGACCAGGGGTGCGACGGTAGCGGTATGACTTTCAGTGCGTTGAAGCAGGTTGACGCCGGGCCGCTCAGTGTCGGGTACGCGGAAGACGGGCCGGCCGATGGTCCCGCGGTGCTGCTGCTGCACGGCTGGCCCTACGACATTCACAGCTTCGCTGAGGTGACGCCGATGCTGGCGGCGGCGGGCTTCCGGGTGCTCGTCCCGTTCGTGCGCGGCTACGGGACGACGCGCTTCCGGTCCGTGGACACGATGCGCAACGGGCAGCAGGCCGCCGTGGCCGGCGACGTCATCGCGTTCATGGACGCGCTGGGTGTCGATCGGGCCGTGCTGGGCGGGTTCGACTGGGGCGCGCGGTCGGCCGGCGTCGTCGCGGCGTTGTGGCCGGACCGCTGCCGGGCCCTGGTCTCGGTCAGCGGGTATCTGATCGGCAGCCAGGCCGCCAACCAGGCGCCGCTGCCGCCGCAGGCCGAGCTGGCCTGGTGGTACCAGTTCTACTTCGCCACCGACCGCGGCCAGACCGGCTACGAGCAGTACCGGCGCGATTTCAGCCGGCTCATCTGGCGGCTCGCGTCGCCCCAGTGGGCCTTCGACGACGCCACCTTCGACCGCAGCGCGGCCGCCTTCGACAACCCCGATCACGTCGCCATCGTGATCCACAACTACCGCTGGCGGCTCGGCCTGGCCCCCGGCGAACCGCAGTACGACGACCTGGAAGCCCGGCTGGCCGCGCTGCCGGCCATCGCGGTGCCGGCCATCACCATGGAAGGCGACGCCAACGGCGCGCCGCACCCGGAGGCCAGTGCCTACGCCGCCAGATTCAGCGGCAAGTACGAGCACCGCGCGATCAGCGGCGGAGTGGGACACAACCTGCCGCAGGAAGCCCCCCGGGACTTCGCCCAGGCGATCATCGATGTCGCCAGCTTCTGAACGTCATCTTTACCGAGGACATCCACGACACCGATCAGATCGGCGCCTACGCGCAAAAGGCCCTTCCGACGATCCTGCAAGCGAGGGGCAAGGTCGTCGTGCTGGACGATGACCCCCAGCCGATCGAGGGCAACTGGCACGGTACGCGGACCGTGATCCTCGAGTTCGAGTCGGTGGCGGCCGCGCGGAGCTGGTACGAGTCGGCTGAGTATCAGGAGCACGCACCCATGCGCCACGCGGCCGCGGACAACAACGCGGTGATCGTGGCCGGTTTCGAGATGCCGGCGGGCTGATCACCGCGGAAGCAGGGCCCTGACCTCCTCCGGGCCGGGGCCGTCGGCTCCGATGAGGACGACGGCGTCGTCGAAGCCGGCTTGCTCGTAACGCCGGAGTACCTGGCGGGCTGGGGCCAGGTCATCCCGGCTGTTCACCGGGATGGCGCACACGATCGCCCGCTGGCCGCCCGCGGCCCGGTAGCGCTCATGGGCGGCGATGATCTGATCCGGCGTGCGGCGGTAGCCGGAGGCCAGCCAGCCGTCGAAGTCCCGGGCGGCCCGCTCGACGTTGGCGCCCCACGAGCCGAGCAGCAGGGCCGGAATGCGGCCGGCCACGGCGGCCGGGGCCAGGTTGGCGTGTTCGTCCCGCCCGTTGGCGAGCAGGACCCGGAGCCGGCCGACGTTGCGGTGCAGGGCCGGGAAGCGGGTGCTGTAGTCCCGGTCCAGCGTGGCGAAGTCGGTCGCGGTCGATCCGGGACTGACCCCGAGGGTCAGCCGGTCGCCGCACACCGACATCAGGGAAAGGACCCGATGGGCCAGGTCGGCAGGGTGGTAGAGCGGGACCTGCACGGTGGCCGTGCCCAGTTCGACTCCCTGCGTGGCCGTGGCCGCCGCGGCCAGCGTCACGAACGGATCCGGAATCAGTGACCCGCGCCCGATGATGTGCGGCGTCCACAGGCTTTCGAAGCCCGCCGTCACCAGCCGGTCGGCCCAGCGGGCGACCGGAAAGGGGGGCGCATCGGAAAAATGGACCAGCGTCGCACCCAGGCGCACGGCTTACCGGCCCGCCCCGAACCGGCCCGCCCCGAACCGGTCTGACCCGAACCGCTCATACCAGCGCAGGGCGTCGGGGTCGTCGACGGAGGCGACGTTGGCCGCCTTCTCCAGCGGCGTCCCGCACAGCAGCTTTTTGATCGGGACTTCGAGCTTCTTGCCGCTCAGGGTATGCGGCACCGCGGGCGCGGCGACGATCTCGTCCGGGACGTGGCGGGGGCTCAGCCGGGTGCGCAAGGTGGTGACGATCTTCTGCTTCAGTTCGTCATCCACCGCGGGCCCGGCGGCGGGGACGACGAACAGGCCCAGCCAGTAGCTGTCGTCGGGCAGGTCCACCCCGATCACCAGCGTCTCGGAGATTTCCGGGAGGGACTCGAGCACGTCGTAGAAGTCGCTGCTGCCCAGGCGCACGCCCTGCCGGTTGAGCGTCGAATCCGAGCGGCCGTGCATGGAGACGCTGCCATCGGAGTGCATCGTCACCCAGTCCCCGTGGCGCCACACACCGGGCCAGGTGTCGAAGTAGGACTCGGTGTAGCGCGCCGCGTCCGGGTCATTCCACAGCGATACCGGCATTGAGGGCATGGGCTGGGTGACGACCAGGTCCCCGACCGCGTCGACCACCGGCACTCCATCCTCGTCCCACGCCGCGCAGTCCACCCCCGCCAGTCGGCCGCCGATGCGCCCGGCGGTCACCGGGGCGTACTCGTTGGAGCCGACGAATGAGCCGCTGATGTCCGTGCCGCCGCTGGTCGAGTCGATCCGCAGGTCCGCGCCGACGTTCTCCATGACCCAGCGGTAGCCGTCGGCCGGCAGGGCTGACCCGCTGACCATGAGATGCCGCAGCCGGTTCAGGTCGTGCTCCCGCCGGGGCGAGACGCCGGTGCTGGCCGAAGCGGTCACCACGGCCGCGCCCATCAGCATGACGTCGGCCCGGGTGCGGGCCGCGACTTCCCAGACCGCGCCCGCCGGATAGACCGGGCTTCCTTCGTAAAGAACGATGCTCGCACCCTGGGTGAGCGCGCCCAGCTGCATGTTCCACAGGGCCCAGCCGGTGGACGAATAGGTGAACATGCGCTCCCCGGTCCGCAGGCCGCAGTACAGCCCGGACCATTTCGTGCCCTCCAGGGTGATCCCGCCCTGGCTGTGCACCAGGCCTTTGGGCAGGCCGGTGGTGCCCGAACTGAACAGCACCCACAGCGGATGGGAGAACTCGACCTGCTCGAAGACCGGTGGCTCGCGATCGGCCAGTACTTCGTCCCACGTGGTCGAGCCCGGGGGCGGCGGGCGGTCGCCGAAGGCGTAGGGGACGTGGACGAACCGCTGCAGCGTCGGGAGCTTCTCGCGCAGGAGCGCGACCACGTCGCTGCGGTCGATCACCTTGCCGTTCCAGTGGTAGCCGTCGGCGGCGATCAGCACGGTCGGTTCGAGCTGGGCCAGCCGCCCGATGGTGCCGTCGGCGCCGAAGTCGGGGGAGCAGCACGCCCATACCGCTCCGACGGCCGCCGCGGCCAGGCAGCCGATCACCGCGTGCCCGGTGTTGGGCAGGTAGGCCGCGACCCGGTCGCCCGGGCCCACGCCGGCCCGGCGCAGCCAGCCCGCGGCCGCCGCCACCGATTGGCGCAGGGCCCCGCGGGTGATCTCGCGCGCAGGCTGGCCGCCCTCTTGGACGCATACCAGCGCCGTGGCGTCGTTGGCCCCGCGGCGCAGGGCATGCTGGGCCCAGTTCAGCCGGGCGCCGCTGAACCAGCGGGTGCGCGGCATCGGATCCGCCGTGCGTACCTGGGCCCACGGCGTGGAGAACTCGACCTCGTAGTAGTCGACGATCGAGCTCCAGAACCGGTCCAGGTCCTCCACCGACCAAGTCCACAGGGCGTCGTGGTCGGGGAACGAACGCCCGGCCCGGCCTTCCAGCCAGTTCAGGTACTCGCGCAGCGCCGACGTGCTGATGCGGTCGGCGCTCGGGCTCCAGAGCACGCCGGTTGCCATGGGTCGACTGTAAAACGGCCCGGCCGGCGTGTGCACCTGGCCTGGGCCAGTTGATCAAGCGTTGAGATACGGGCGTCATAGTTCTGGGCATAGGAGAAGGCAGCCCTGCGATACCCAGGGCCGTCTCGAGGAGGCCGGCCGATGAAGCTCGCTCTGTACCTTCCGAACTTCCGCGACGAAGTGACCGTCAAGGAACTCGAGGACCTCACGGCTCTCGCCGAGGACCTCGATTTCGACTCTGTCTGGACCCTGGACCGGATCATCGTTCCGGAGGCTTCTGACCGCGCGGAGCTGCAGTATCCCTTCGGCATGATGACCGACCTTCCGAAGGCCCTGCCGGTCATCTCGCGGGGCAAGTGGTTCCAGGGCATGACGTTGATACCCTGGCTGGCCGCCAAGACCAGCAAGGTCCGGATCGGGATGAGCATCATCGACACCCCGTACCGGGCGCCGGGCGTGCTCGCGGCCGAACTGGCCACGCAGGATCACCTGTCCAACGGACGGCTCAACGTCGGCGTCGGCTCCGGGTGGATGCCCGAGGAGTTCGCCGCGGCCAGCGTCACCGACCTGTTCCCGCGCCGGCACGCCCACGTGCGCGAGACGATCGAGATCATGCAGGGCATCTGGAACAACGACCTGTTCGAGTACCACGGTGAGTTCGCGGACTTCCCGCTCTCCGGCTTCGGCCACAAGCCACTCCAGCCGGGCGGCCCGCCGATCTACTTCTCCGGGCTGAAAGACCCGAAGCGCTCGGCCAAGCGCATCGCCAAGTACGGCCTGCAGGGCTGGATCGGCATCCAGGACTCCCCGGAGGACATCAAGCGCTGGAAGGGCGAGATGGAGCGCGAGCTGGGTGAGCTCGGCCGGGGGTTCCCCGACAACTTCGAGATGTGCAGCATGATCTGGTTCGTCATCACCGACGAGCCCATGGACCAGACCCCGGCGGGCAAGGCCACCAACCTGCTGGCGGGTAACGCCCAGCAGATCGAGGACATCCTCAAGCGCTACAAGGAGGCCGGTATGACCATGCCGCTCCTGTGGCCGCCCTTCCGTGACGTCCCGACGGCCAAGACCCTCGATGACCTGAAGCGCCTGACCGAGGAGATCATGCCCAAGGTCAACGCGGCCTGACCACCGCCCGGCCCGGGCGCGCGAGCACCCGGGCCGCGGGGTGGGTCAGGACGGCTGGGGCACGATCCGGATGTAGGGCTTGGGGGAGTCCCAGCTGCCGAAGATCTCCTTGGCCTGGTCGTTGGAGACCGAACCGGCGATGATGACGTCCTGGCCCTGCTGCCAGTTGACCGGGGTGGCCACCTTGTGCTTCGCGGTGAGCTGCAGGGAGTCGATGACCCGCAGGATCTCGTCGAAGTTGCGGCCGGTGGTCATCGGGTAGAGCATGATCAGCTTGATCTTCTTGTCCGGGCCGATCACGAACACCCCGCGCACGGTCTGGTTGTCGGCCGCGGTCCGGTCGGACGGGTCACCGCTCACGTCGGCGCCGAGCATGCCGTAGGCCTTGGAGACTGAGAAGTCGGCGTCGCCGATCATCGGGTAGTTCGGCGCGGTGCCCTGCGTTTCCTCGATGTCCGCGGCCCAGCTGGCGTGCTTGTCGGTCGGGTCGACCGACAGCGCCATGATCTTCACGCCGCGCTTGTCGAACTCCGGCTTGATCTTGGCCATGTAGCCCAGCTCGGTCGTGCAAATCGGCGTGAAGTCCTTCGGGTGCGAGAAGAGCACAGCCCAGGAGTCGCCGATCCAGTCGTGGAAGCTGATCGGGCCGTCAGTGGTCTCGGCGGTGAAATCCGGGGCGGTGTCGCCGATCGTCAAACTCATCGTGAGTCTCCGTTCGAGAGATAAGGCCACGGCGGGTGGTGGCACGGTTGTGTAGCTGACCTGGAATGAAAACCTATCAACGAAGTCGGAAATGCCATGCATACGGTGCTGATCGCCAACCGGGGTGAGATCGCGGTCAGGGTCGCCACCGCCTGCCGGGCCTCGAGTCTGGTCAGTGTGGCGGTCTTCGCGGACCCGGACCGCGGGCGCCGTGCACGTGCGAGCGGCCGACGAGGCCGTGGCGCTGGACGGCATGACACCCGCAGCAGCTTACGGGGATGCCGCCCAGGTGCTGCGGGCGGCCGTGGACTCAGGAGCGGACGCAGTGCATCCGGGCTACGGTTTCCTGGCCGAGGACGCTGAGTTCGCCCCGGCGGTGCTGGGCACCGGTCTGACCTGGATCGGCCCCCGCCGGCCGCTGGGGCCGGGGCGCCACTGCTGACGCCACCTGGCCAGCGGCACGATCGGAGCCAGACTAACCCGGCGGAGCCGGCGGTTCCGTGCCGCCGGGTGCTTCCTCGACTCCCTCGGCGATGTAGACCTCCTGGGAGAAACTGCTGAGGGCACTGCGGCACCGCGCCATCATGGTGGCGGCGAACTGCCGGTGCTCAGCCGGGAAGAAGTCCCGGGCCTGGATCTTGGCCAGCCAGCGGGTCAGCTTCTCGAGATCCTGTTCGCCCTCTTCCATCTCGGCGAAGGTGTATTTTCGCGCCTTGGTCTCCTTGCCGATCTCGTCGAGCAGAGCATGGCAGCGCTCAGCGAACTCCTCGTACTCACGGGCCCGATCGGCCTGGAACTGCTGCCGGATGCTTTCGTGCACCTCGGGCGGGCAGCTCGGCACGGTCAAAATGAATGCGGTCCCACCCTGCTCGTCAATGGTCTCCCGCACCTGCTCGAAGAATTGCGCATGTGTGCTTGTCGCGGGCAGCACCCACACGCTGTTAAC
>DASXJM010000744.1:0-21329 GCA_036497405.1 Streptosporangiaceae bacterium
GGACCGGGACCGGAGGGGGAAGCGGAGTACGGCGGGGGGCTGGCCGGTCACGGGAAAAACGGGAGAGAAAAGGAGCGGCCCGGTCCCGTGAGGGGCCGGGCCGTTCCTGAAGGGGATAGGGGTCAGGCTGAAATGAGCTTCTGGTCGCCGGAGCGCTCGGGGTCCCAGATCATCCAGGGGCAGTTGCCCTGCTGGTACATCAGGTCCAGCTGGATGCGCTCCTTGACCGTGTCGGCCGGGGACCAGTAGCCCTTGTAGGAGTAGGCCAGCACCTTGGACTGGGGTACCAGACGGCGCATGATGGCGTCCTCGACCAGGTCTTCGCCCTCGTTGAGGTAGTCGAAGATCTCTTGGCGGAGCACGAAGTAGCCGCCGTTCTCCCACTGGCGCAGGTCGCGCATGGGGGTGACCTGCGTGATGAGCCCGTCGTCGCCGATGTCCACCACGTGGTGCGAGGACTGGGGCGGGACCGCCAGCAGGCTGGCCGTGGCCTGGCTGGTCTGGAAGCGCTCGATCATGTCCGGGAGCGGGGCGTTGGTCAGCACGTCGGCGTAGTTGGCCATGAACATCTCGTCGCCGTCCACGAACTTGCGGACCCGGCGCAGCCGCTCCCCGATCGGGGAGTTCAGGCCGGTGTCGACCAGGGTGATCCGCCAGTCGGAGATGTCGGTGCTGAACAGCTTGACGTCCCGGGCCCCGTTCTCGATGACGAAGTCGTTGGACCGGGTCTCGTCGTAGCTCAGGAAGAAATCCTTGACCGCGGCCGCGCCGTAGCCGAGGCAGAGGATGAACTCGGTGTGCCCGTAGTGGGCGTAGTAGCGCATGACGTGCCAGAGCAGCGGGCGCTCACCGACCATGGCCATGGGCTTGGGCGCGGTGTTGTTGGTGCCGTCGCGCATGCGCATCCCGAGGCCACCGCAGAACAGTACGACCTTCATTGTTCGTCCCCCTCGTTCACACGATTTCGAGTGCGGGAATCGGGAAGACCAGCCGTCCGCCCCAGGCGCGGACGTAGTCGAGCTGCTGGCTGATCTCCTCCCGCAGGTTCCAGGGCAGGACCAGCACGTAGTCGGGCCTGGTCTCCGCGATCCGTTCCGGCGCGTAGATCGGGATGTGGGTGCCGGGCAGGAACATGCCCTGCTTGTGCGGGCTGCGGTCGACGGTGTAGGCGAGCAGGTCGGACCGGATGCCGCAGTGGTTCAGCAGCGTGTTGCCCTTGCCGGGGGCGCCGTAGCCGGCCACCGACTTGCCTTCGGCGACCGCGGTGAGCAGGAACTCGAGCAGGTCGCTCTTGATCTGCAGGACCTCGCGGGCGAAGCCCTCGTGCCCGGCCACGGTGTGCAGGCCGGCCGCTTCCTCCTCGGCCAGCACCGCCTTGACCTGGGCGGCCGGCTCACCCGCGGCCTCGACCGGCTGGGCGTAGACCCGGAGCGAGCCGCCGTGGGTGCCGAGCTCGTCGACGTCGACCACGCGCAGCCCGGCCGTCTCCAGCGCGCGGGACGCGGTCAGCAGCGAGTAGTACTGGTAGTGCTCGTGGTAGATGGTGTCGTACTGTCGCCGCTCGATGAGCCGGAGCAGGTGCGGGAACTCCAGGGTGACGGTGCCGGTGTCCTTGACCAGGGCCCGCAGCCCGGCCGCGAAACCGCGGATGTCGGGGATGTGGGCGAACACGTTGTTGCCGGCCACCAGGTCGGCCCGCCCGTACTGGGCGGCGATCTGCTCGCCGGTCTCCGCGCCCAGGAACTGGACCTCGGTCCTGATCCCCGCGCGCTGTGCAACCTTTGCCACGTTGCCCGCGGGCTCGACCCCGAGCACCGGGATGTCCCGGGCCACGAAGTGCTGCAGCAGGTAGCCGTCGTTGCTGGCCACCTCGGTGACCAGGCTGTCCGCGGTCAGGCCGAGGCGGTCGATCATGGCCTCGGCGTAGCGCTGGGCGTGCGCCACCCAGGAGTCGGAGTAGGACGAGAAGTAGAGGTAGTCCGAGAAGATGTCCTCACCGGACACGTACGCGGGCAGCTGAACCAGCAGGCATGACGCGCACAGACGGACGTGCAGCGGATAGAAGGTCTCGGCCTGGTCCAGCCGCTCCTCCGGGACGTAGCTCTCGCACAGCGGAGACATCCCGAGGTCGACGAAGGTGTGAGTCAGGTCGGCGCCACAGAGCCGGCAGGTTGGTAGCAAAACGATGTTCCTTCCCGGAGGCGGGAAGTCCCCCCAGGGGACGACGGTCCCGGGCTGCCGTTCGGCCACCCGCATACACGAGATCAATTACGGACCGGTGGTGATACCACCGACCGTAAATTCCTCGGTTGGGGCCGGCCGGCCGTATCATCGCGGCGGCCTGGCCGCTCTTATACGAGATTGCTGTCGAGTGACGAAAGAGGCGCATCCATGGGCGAGCCGGTCTGCCGGGCCTGCGGGACGTCAGCGGGCCAGCTCGTGCTGGACCTGGGCGAGCAGCCCGCCTGTGACTACTTTCCGGGCCGGGACGACCCGGGCCCGGACCCGGTGTACCCGCTGCAGATGTGGCTGTGCGCGGGCTGCGGACTGGCCCAGCTGGTGGCCGACCCGACCGTGCCGGAAGAACCGCGCGGGGCCGAGCCGGCCGCGCTGGTGGCCCAGGCCATCGACGCCGTGGGCCGGGTCGCGACCGCGGGCCTGCTGGCCGGACGGGGCCGGGTGGCCGAATACGGCAGCCCGCACGGCGGATCCTGGCTGGGCCTGCTGGGCGAGCGCGGGCTCACACCGGTGCCGGACGGGGCCGCCGCGGACGTGGTTTTGGACTGCTTCGGCATGATGCACGCCGCCGACCAGGCAGCCGCGCTGGCCGAACGGGCGGCCCGGCTGGCCCCCGGCGGGGTGCTCCTGCTGCAGTACCACGCGCTGGACACGATCATCAGCCACGGGCAGTGGAACGCGCTCCGGCACGGGCACTACGCCTACTACTCGACCACCGCGCTGACCGCGATGCTGGCCGCGGTGGGGCTCAGCCCCCGGCGGGCCTGGGAGTTCGAGCTGTACGGCGGGACCGTGCTGCTGGCGGCGGCCCGGGACGGCGATCCCGGTGCGCCCACCGCCGATGGTTCGGTGCCGTCGCTGCTGGCCCGGGACGCCGAGACCGGGGTCCGCGACCCCGGGGCGCTGGCCGGGCTGCAGCGTGACACCACGGCCAAGGCCCAGGGCCTGCGGGACTGGCTGGCGGCCGAGCGGGCCACCGGGCGGACCGTGCTCGGTTACGGCGCCGCGTCCCGGGCCGTGGCCCTGCTGCGCTGGGCCGGGGTGGACCAGACGATGATCTCGGCGGTGGCCGACGCGTCACCGGCCAAGCGGGGGCTGCGGATGCCCGGCACCGACATCGGTGTGGTCAGCCCGGACGTACTGGCCGCCCACCCGGGCGCGTCGGTGGTGCTGTTCGTGCCCGACCTGCTGCCCGAGGTGCGGGCCGCCTACCCCGAGGTCGAGGCGGCAGGCGGCCGCTGGGTGGACGCCGAGGCGCTGGCCTCAGCCCGCGCGTAAGGCGGGCTGTACGCCCACGTCTTCCCAGGTCGGATCGGCCACGCCCGGGCCCAGCAGGACCTGCAGGCGGGCCAGGCACCGGCGCCGGGTCGGCCCGATGCTGCCCACGGGCAGGTCGAGACGATCGGAGATCTCAGCGTAGGAGACGGGCGGGTCGGCCATCAGCAGCTCCATCAGCTGCTGCCAGCGGTGCGGCAGCCGCGACACGGCTTCCCGGACCACCTCGGCCCGCTCGGCGGCCAGCAGGCCCTCGTCGACGGCGGCGTCGGAGGAGGGCACCGTCTCCAGCGTGACCTCATCGTGGGCCAGCACGACCCGCTTGCGGGCGGCCAGACTGCGCAGGCACTCGTTCCGGGCCGTGGCCGCGATCCAGGACCCCACCCGGTCCGGATACTCGATCCGGTCGATATGTTCCAGCAGCCGGAGCCAGGTGGCCTGGGCCACGTCCGCCGCGTCGCTCTCCCCCAGCTTGAAGTCCCGGGTGATGGCCCAGATGAGCCGAGCGTACTTGTCCACCAGGCGTTCCCACGCCCGGCGGTCGCCCTCGGCGGCACGCCGGACCAACTGCCCGGCGTCCAGGGCCTCTACAGCCTCTCTGGGCTCTTCTTGCGTCGTCACCGCGCCTACCGGAACGAGCGCCACCATGGGTCCCTCCCACATCTCGCGCGCTACGGCGAGAAATCATCCATGTCGGCTTTGTTGTCTTCATAAGAGAGACGCCGAGCTCGATTCGCAGGTTCACAGGAGGGCACGCCTATTTGCCCCGATTTTAGTGACCATGTCGTCACTCTCCGTGCAATCGCCTGCTGGCAAGGCGGTCTGGGACGCTACGGAGCGTAAATGACCGGAAAAAAATTTCGGCCGGAAAGAAATGTACATTCGGCGTTCACAACTCAGTTACGTACCGCCACATGAATGCTTCTGGAATGTCAAGGGCAGAAAGGCTTCTGCTACTTTTCTGCAACCATTTCCTGGGGATCCGCATCGGCAGCCCCGGGGAGACCGGTGATCCGGCGGTGCCGCCCGCCGCGCGGGGGGCGGCCAAAGGGGAGCAGGCCGATATTGGCCGAATTGCGCAGCTCGGCCCGGAGCTCGACCCAGAAGTAGGCGGCGCCGACCCAGGCCGCGACGGCAATGCCGACGATTGACGCGTGCACGCCCCCGGCCGCGGCCCCGGCCACGCCGGCGATGACGTAGATCACCGAGTTCACGATCATGGCCCGCAGGCTGCGCTTGGCCGCCCCCAGGGCGTGCAGGCCGCAGCCGGCCCCGGACATGGCGCAGCCGGCCACGATCGAGATGGTCAGCGGCAGGATGAGCGGGTAGGTCG
Organism: Streptosporangiaceae bacterium; assembly: GCA_036497405.1. Lineage (GTDB taxonomy): Bacteria > Actinomycetota > Actinomycetes > Streptosporangiales > Streptosporangiaceae > Bog-532. The sequence goes on from DASXJM010000744.1 coordinate 4,847, forward strand.
GGCGCCACAGGTTGGGCAGAATGAACTGGCCCAGCCCGCGCGGCAGGGCCACGAGCAGGATCACGCCCCAGGCCGCCCCGGCCACGGCCAGGACGCCGCTGACCCCCATGCAGAACAGGGGCAGGTGCCGGGGGGACCGGCGCAGGATCCGGGTCGCCTCCGGCAGGGTGACCAGGCCCATGCCGAAGAAGATGACCATGAACGGGCCCATCAGCGTGCTCGAGGCCTGGATGTAGCCGAGCGCGGTCAGGCCCAGGATCAGGCCGACCCCGTAGTTGCGCAGCTGGGTCGAACCACTGTTGGCCGTGCCCTCCAGGAGGTAACGGAGCCCCAGGTCGCGGGTGCTCCGTATCCACTGCCGGGTCCCGCGCAGCCGGGGCAGGACCCTGGCCTGCAGCGGCCCGGCCGCCGCGGCCACGGTGGCGGCCGCGCCCCAGGTGAACACGAACCAGAACACGTTGGCGTGCCCGCTCCGGTTGAGCAGGAACATCGCCGGGAACATGACGATGACCCAGATCAGGTCGTTGAGGAACGCCCAGCTGCCCTTGCCGAGGGCGAAGAACGCGAACCGCCAGCTGTCCTGCAGGAGCAGGCCGGGCAGGGTGATGCCCAGGGCCAGGAAGGCCCGGGACGCGGTGCCGTGCAGGAGGACCGAGGCGATCAGGGCGCAGACCCCGGAGACGAGCCCGACCGAGAGGGCGGTGCCGGTGCAGTTGGCCACGGCCTTCCGCCACACCGGCACCTCGGCCCCGCTGAACCGGACCAGCAACGGGTCGGTGCCCAGACCCCGCGACGCGTTGAGCATGAACCCGTAGGTCACGTAGGCCAGGCTGAACGCCCCCAGTTCGGTGGCGCCCAGGACCCGGGCCACGTAGATGCTGACCGCGAAGTTGGTCAGGCTGGATACCGCCTGGTCGGCGACGCCCCAGCTCAGCCGCTGCCCCACCCGGCGAGCCAGGTGCCACGGCACCGCGGTGCGTCCACGTCTGACGGCGGCGCTGCCCCCGCTCGTCGCCTCAACAGCCATGTTCGCTCAGTGAGCTTCCTGGGCCACTGGCGCCTCGGCCGGCGCCCCGGGCGGCGGGAACGGCGTGCTGACCTGCCGGCGCAGCATGTCGTCGACCAGGTTGCCGGCCAGCAGCTCCTGGATCCGGCGCAGCCGCACGTAGCGCGAGGAGGTGAAGTCGTCGTAGCTCAGGTGGTTGTCCGTGTAGGCCTGGGCCATTTCCTCGACCCCGGCCTGGACGGTCCAGCGCATCTCCTGCTCCAGGGCGGGGAACGTGCTGTACAGCTTGGCGAAGTCGACCCGGTAGTTGCGCAGGTCAGGCCCGGCGTTGGCGGCCAGCGTGATCTCGGAGCCGGTCACGGTGTCGCGCACCATGTCGGCGATGTCGCGGATCTGCACGTTGTCCTGCGGGCGGCCGACGTTGAAGGCCTCGTCGTGGACGACGTCCCGCGGGGCCTCCAGGGTGGCCAGGAAGGCGCGGCTGATGTCTTCGATGTGCACCAGCGGGCGCCACGGCGTCCCGTCGCTCTCCAGCCGGACCTGGCCGGTGGTCAGCGCGATGGCGGTCAGGTTGTTGACCACGATGTCGAGGCGCAGCCGGGGCGAGGCGCCGTAGGCGGTCGCGTTGCGCAGGTAGGTGGGGCTGAACGAGTCGTCGGCCAGCTTGGACAGCTCCCGCTCGGCCATGACCTTGGTCTCCCCGTAGGGGGTGACCGGGGTCAGCTCGGCGTCCTCGGCCACGGCCGACGATCCGGCCGCGCCGTAGAGGCTGCAGGACGAGGCGAACAGGAACCGCTCGATGCCGGCGTCCTTGGCCGCCTGGGCCAGGCGCAGCGTCCCGTCCAGGTTGACCGAGTAGGTCGCGGCCGGGTTCAGCGCCCCCAGCGGGTCGTTGGACAGGGCGGCCAGGCAGACCACGGCGTCGTAGCCGGACAGCTCGCGGGGCTCGGCGTCCCGGAGATCACGGGCCGGCCGGTCGACGCCCGCGAAGGGCCCGAGGTCGCACCCCTCGTACAGGCCGACGTCGTAGCCGTCGACTTCGTGTCCGGCGGAACGCAGGAATGGAACGAGAACGGCTCCGATGTAGCCGCGGTCACCCGCGACGAGGACCTTCACCCTGGACCCTCCAGGCTTGGGAGTTGTATGGGACCGGGACGACTGCGCCGTCCACGATCACAAGACCCGCGAAGGCCCCCGCCTGATACATCCCGCCCGTCCCATTTGGGGCAACGGACGGGTCAGGAGCCCGGATTGAGGGTGCTGCCCGCGTCCTGGCCGAACGGCTTGGCCTGCCAGGCCGGCCAGGTGACCACGTTGCCCTGGGACTGGGCCATGAACCGCCAGGGCCCGGTGTAGCTGTTCTGGCTGAAGTGGTTGTTCTGGCCGAACGTGATGTGGTTCCCGACCGTGTTCCCCTTGAACGGGCTCCACGAGGGGAAGGTCCCGTACTCGGAGAACACGCCCTGGAATCCGCACAAGTTGGCCAGCGTGCACTTCGGCCCCAGGCTGGCCGGATCGAAGTCGAACTGGTTGTGGCTGACCTCGACGTTCTGGGTCTTCCAGCGGCAGTCCGAGTAGTACGGCGCGTGACCGACGTTCTGCGCGTTACACGACTTGATCGTCGCGGTCGACGGCGCCACCAGGGTGCAGACTCCGGTGCTGGTGTTGGACGGGGAGTTGCAGTACCGGTTGGAGTTCTCCCACAGGATGACCCCGCCCCAGTTGTTCAGGAAGCTGTTGCCGGTGATCTCGAACGAGCGGCCGTAGTTGCCGGGCACCCGGCTGTCCGAGCCCGACTCCGAGATGTAGATGGCCGACGTCGGGAAGCCGGTGTTGGTCTGGCCGGTGCCGATGCCGTTGCGGGCGAACGTGTTGTCCTTGATCTGGGCGTTGTAGCTGATCTCGTAGATCAGGCCGTAGCTGTAGTTGTCCGAGATGGTGTTCCCGGAGAAGTCGAAGCCACGGTTGTTGGTGTCGGCCCAGAGCCCGACGCTCAGGTTGCCGTGCACCCAGTTGCCGGTGATGGTGGCCCCGTCCACGTCCCAGAACTTGCCGCCGCCGGAGCAGCCGCAGCCGGACTGGCGAGCTTCCCAGTTGTAGGTGTCGTTGTCGCTGATCTCGTTGTGCTCGACGACCAGATGGGACGGCCCGGCGTCGGAGAAGGCGTTGAACCCGTACTGCTGGTTCTTGCTCAGGCAGTTCCAGGACAGGGTGTTGTCGCTGCCCAGCATGGTCCCGGCCCCGGCGTTCCCGGTGAGGGTCGAGTGATCGATGGTCCAGCCCGCGGCCGAGTCGTGGTTGACCACGCCCTCGTTCTGGTTGGCGCCGGTGGTGCCGAAGTTCTCGACGGTCAGGTAGCTGATCGTCACCTTGGTGGCGTCGCCGCCGAACGCGTAGAGGTTGGCGTGCTGGCCGTCCAGCACGGCTCCGGGGGCGCCGGTGAACGTCGCCCCCGAGCCCGGGATGATCTGCGTGAACTGGCCCGAGCCGAGGGTGTGCCGGCCGGGCGCGAACCAGTAGGTGGCGCCGGCCTGGCCGAAGTTGACGCCGGAGTCGTCACCGGCGGCGACGGTGATCGCGCCGGCCGGTGCGGTGGCCGGTCCGCCACCCAGGATGGACTGGTTGCCGCAGACCCTGGTCGGCGGCGTGACGTGGGCGGTGGCCGCCGTGGACTGCCGGGCCGACGGGGCCGAGGCCGCCTTCTGGTGCTGGGGCCGCAGCCCGGTCCAGACCAGGGCGGCCGCGGCCAGCACCAGGCAGACGCCCAGGATGGCACCCAGCTGCCAGGGGCGGAGGCCGCCCGGGAAGGTCCGTCGCGATGCGAGGGGCATGTCCAACCAATATTGAGATGAGGGGTCAGGGAAGTTCAGGCCGGGTGGGTGATCGCGTAGCGGTAGATCCCGATCAGCTGCTCGAGGTTCTGCTCCGGGTCGAACCGCTGCTCGTAGGACTTGCGGGCGTGATCACCGTAGGTTTCGTACTGCTCAGGGTGCTGTTGTGCGTCGGCCAGGGCCAGCCCGAGGGCGGCCGCGTCGCCTGGAGGGAACAGTACGCCATCGACGCCGGGGGTGATCAGCTCGGTGAACGAGCCGTGCCCGGTCGCGATCGGGGCCGTGCCGGCCGCCATGGCCTCCACGGCCACCAGGCCGAAGGTCTCCTCCCACTCGGACGGCAGCACCACCGCGCGGGCCCCGGCGATCAGCTCGGCGCACTGGTCGCTGCCGAGCTGGCCGGCCAGTTCCACCGAGGGCCGGGACGAGGCCCAGGCCGCGACCTCGCCCTGGAGTGGGCCGGCCCCGGCGATGACCAGGCGGAGCGGCGTCCCGGGTTCTGCACCCGATCGGGACAGGTAGTCGTCCCAGCCCGCCATCAGCAGCCGCACCCCCTTGGCCCGGTCCAGCCGGCCGGCGTAGACCACGGTCGCGGTGCGCTCCTGCCGGGGCCGGTCGTGGGACGGGATGAGGTTGTGCCGGACGAACGACCGGTCGGCGGGCAGGCCCACCGGCCGGAGCAGATCACGCTGGGAGGCCGAGATGAAGATGTAGGCCGACACCAGGGAACGCCAGGCCCGGCGGTGCACCGTGGTGGCCAGGGCCACCGGCACCGTGGCCACCCGGGACCCCCGGTAGCAGCCGTGCTCGACGCCTTGGACCGGCAGATGGCCGGCACAGTCGTGGCACACCTTGCCGTCCCGGAAGAACTCGCCGTTGGCGCAGGCCAGCTTGTAGTTGTGGATGGTGGCCACCACCGGGATGCCGACGTCCCGGCAGGCGTACAGCACCGCCGGGCTCAGCAGCGGGAACGTGTTGTGCAGGTGCACGACGTCCGGGCGCTCAGCGGCCAGGATGGCGGCCAGGTCGCGGTGCGATTCCCGGCTCCACACCGCCTGGGCCGGGAGGGTGGCCTTCTTGGCCTTGGACCAGCCCTCGATGTCGTCGCTGAAGCGCTGGAACCGGATGACCTCGTGCCCCTGGGCCGCCAGCGCGGCGCCCTCGCGGTCGACGACCCGGTTCTCGCCGCTGGGCGCGACCGAACGGTAGCGGTTGTGGATGAGCAGGATTTTCATCCGGGTCCTTCCCCGACAGGCCCACCGGCAGGTCCGCCGATCAGGGACGGCAGCCGCTGCGGCCGGGCCAGCAGCGGGGGCAGCACCGGCCCCACCCGCTTGGCGGCCACCGGGACCATCAGCAGCGAGGCGGCCAGCGTCATGTCGAGCAGGTAGGACGAGGGCTGGCTCAGGCCGGTCTCGGTGTAGGAGGCGACCAGGCAGTAGGTGACCAGGAACAGGGCCAGGGCCCGGTGCACGCCGCGGGGCCGGAAGTAGGCCAGCACGAACAGGAAGATCAGCAGGGTCGCGACCAGCGCGATGCCGAACAGGCCCTGGTCGTTGTAGGTGGCCAGCCAGTTGCTGTCGATGGCCAGCCCGTTGAACGAGTTGTTGGACAGGCCGAAGCCGAACAGCACCTCGAACTTGTTGCGGGGCAGGGTCTCGACCAGGTTCCAGACCGTGGCCCGGCCGGTGAGGTTGGTCAGCTGCTGGCTGTCCTGGCCCCGGGCCAGCCAGTGGGTGATCACCCCGGACAGGGTCAGGGCGATACCCCCGCCCACGACCAAGCAGGTCAGGAAGGCCTTGCGCACCCGCGACTTGGCCGCGAACAGGCTCAGGCCGCCGATCAGCACCCCGACCACCAGGGCCAGCAGGGCGGTCCGGGTGTGGGTCAGCAGCAGGATCGCGGCCGACACCACCACGAAGCCCAGGGCGACCCGGCCGCTGACCCGGCCGCACAGCCACAGCAGGGTCATCAGCCCGCAGGTCACCGCGGCGTAGTGGGCGACCTGGGTGGGCGGCGTCGGCCAGAGCGTGCCGGACAGCCGGCCCTGGGACAGGGCGTGCCCGGGCGAGACGAACAACCCGAGCAGCACCGAGCTCAGCACGATGGTCATGGCCCCGAGATGACAGCGGATCAGCAGCAGGTCTCTTCGGCCCCACCAGGGGGTGAGCAACCACAAGGTGGCCACGAACTCGGCCAGCCGGACCGTGCGGAACGCGGTGCCGAACGTCGTCTCGTAGAGGTACTCGTGCCTGATCAGGGTGAGCACGGCCTCAAGGAGCATGAGGAACAGCAGGCACAGGAACACGTTGGGCCGGATGACCAGGCGGCGGTTGACGGTCAGCGCCACCAACAGCGCGGCCGGCAGGGCCCCCTGGGCGATCAGCTTGCCCAGCACCGACGGGATCGGCAGCAGCAGCGGCTGCCCGTCCCAGGTGGTCGAGTAGAAGGTCAGGACGTTGAGGACCAGCAGGGCCCAGGCCAGGCCGATCCGCCACCGGACCCAGCGCTCGCGGGTGACCTCGGGCATCCAGCCCAGGGTGCGGCGGGGCCGGAACACGGCCCGGCGCGGCGGCCGGGCCGGCCCGGACCGGCCCGGGGCGACGGTTGCGGTCATCGGTTCACAGCCCGTTGGCCTGGGCGACCCGGGTGCCCCGCACGGCGGCCTGGGTCAGGCCCATGCTCTCGTCGGTCCGGTCCGCCTCGGCCAGGATCGCCGACACCAGCGGGATCCGGGCCAGCCGGATCATCTCGCCGACGGCGTGGATCCGCATCCAGGTCGCCCGGCCCGCGCTGACCATGACCACCGTGTCGCCGACCCAGGTCCGCAGGTGGTCGGCGCCCAGCGCCGGGTCGAGCGAGACCAGGGTGAGCAGGACATCGGCCTCGGAGTAGGCGTTGACCAGATCGTCGTCGGTGGAGACGGCGGCCCGCCCCTGCCGGGAGCGGTGGACCGGGCCGGCCGGCAGGACCTCGTCCTTGGCCGGGACCGCGACGGACAGCTCGACGCCGTCCACGGTCACCTTCCGCACCCCGGGGTCGCCCACCTTGAGCAGGTGCGCGGCCGGAGCGCCCGGGCACAGGTCGGCGACCAGCACCTTCTGGCCGTCCTGGGCGCAGGCCCGGGCCGTGGCCACCAGCGCCTTGGCCGCGTCCTTGTCGTTGTCGACCGGGACCAGCCCCAGCGCGGGCGCCTCGCCCTTGCTCTCCGGGTCGGGGATCGCGTCCCGCAGGTGGCTCACGATGCGCTGCATGTCCCGGTGCTCGGCGTTCTTGGTCTTCCGGCGCAGGGCCGGGAGGCGGGAGCTGCCGAGCGGGCCGACGCTGAGGTTGACCGAGGTGCCGAGGGCTTCGGCGATGTCGTCGCGGCGGCGGAGCTTGTTCGAGATCAGGGCCCCGATGATCACGATGGCCAGGCCGACGACCAGGCCGACGACCAGGCCCATGATCGAGTAGATGACCGCGAACTTGGCCGCCGAGTGGTGGCCGGCGATGGCCGGGTCGAGCACCTGGCTGCCCTTGATCTGGGCGTCCACGTTCTGGACCGCGTTCGACTGCTGCCCCGCGGTGGTGTTCTGCAGGGCCAGCAGCGAGTTCTGGGCGTTGGTCTGCTGCTTCTTCAGCTGGGCCAGCTTGGCCTGGGAGTCGGCGTCGGTCTTGCCGTTCAGCGCGTCGACCTGGTTGCTGAGCGAGGTGACCTTCTGCTCGGCGGTGTTGACGTCCTGCTCGAGCGCGGCCGCGGTCAGCTGCTGCTGGTCGGTCAGCTCGTCGGCCCGGACCGACAGGAAGGCGGCCGCCATGGCCTTGGCCCGCGCGGCGGCGTCAGCGGGCGACTTGGCGCTCACCGTGATCTGCAGGATCCGCGAGGTCACGTTGTCGGCCGTGACCGTGGACAGGAAGCTGCTGACCGGCTCGTTCAGCTTCAGCTGGTGCAGGGCCTGGGTGGCTACCGTGTCGCTGTGGGCCAGCGTCAGGTCGGTGGACATGGCGTCGGTCGGGTTCTCGTTGAGGCTGTGGGTCAGCAGCAACGAGGTACTGGCCTGGTAGGCGGGCGGGGAGACCACGAAGTAGGCCAGGCCGAGCACGAAGCCGGCCACGGCCACGGTGACCCAGAGCCGGATCCGGCGGCGCAGGGCGGCGCCGATGAAGCCCAGGCTGGCCAGCCCGCTGGAGTAGTCGGTGACCGGCGGGTCCTCGTCCGGCGTGAAGTCGTCGTAGAGCCACAGCCGCTCGGGCAGGTCGGAGTCCCCGTTCATCGACGGCAGCACATCCCGGTCCTTGTCTCTCATCGTCGCGTCTCCGTGGTCCCGTTGACCCGGGTGGGCACCCGTCGCCGGGTGGGCCGGGCCGGCTGCGGCAGCCGGCCGGTGGTCCGGTCGGCCGAATCCGGGTCGGCGACGATGATCCCGGCGATGTTGCGCCCGTCGGCGGCGGCGCTGACCGCGAACCGGGCCAGCTGTTCGGCGGTGGCGGTGCCGGGCGAGATGGCCAGCACGGTCACGGCCGCCCGCGGGGTCTCGTCGACCCGGGGCACCTGGCGGTCGACCACCGAGACCAGCACCCGCAGGGTTTCGGGGTCGTCGCTCACGGCCAGCTCGCCATCCGCGCTGACCCGCAGCTTGCCGTCGCGGCTGGGCGGCTGGGCCGACAGCGCGTTGCAGGCGGCCCGCAGCGAGGCGGTCTCGTTCTCGTCGGCCTGGGAACCGACCACCAGGTCGGTACCGACCCCGAGCGAGGCGCTGAAGCTGGCCAGCTGCGGGCCGACGGCCATGGCCTTGCGGTCGGCCGACAGCGAGATCACCGCGACCCAGGGCCGGGCCTCGTCCCGCGGGCTCTTCAGGTCCAGGTCGACCAGGCCCAGCTGATTCAGGGCCCGGCGCAGGCTCCAGGCGTGGATCACGCCCGGCTCGTACTCGGCCATCAGCTTGCCCCAGCCCCCGGGGTCGGACGGGTGGCCCACGGCCACCGAGGCGACGACCGGGACCCCGATGGCGTCCGCGATGGCGTCGCGCTCGCGCAGCCGGCGGTCGCCGCGGCCCAGGGCCAGGGCGGCCACGGCGCCCACGATCGCGCCGAAGATCGCGCCGAGCACGGCCAGGATGGCCATCCGGATCGGCAGCGACGACCCGTTGGCGCTGTTGGCCGGGGCGACCAGCTTGGCCTGTACGTGGCCGACCGCGCTGATCCCGCTGGTCAGGTAGCTGATGAAGCTGTTGCTGACGGCGTTGGCGGTCGCCTCGGCCTGAGCCGCGTTCTTGCCGGTGGCGGTGACCGAGATCAGGTTGCCGGTCAGGCTCTTGATCTTGACGTGCTTCTGCAGCTCAGTGACGGTGGTGTGCGGGCTGATGGTCGGCACTGCGGACGCCAGCACCGGTTCGCTCCCGGCGATCACCACCTGGGTGGCGATCTCATGGCTGGAAACGGGCAGCACGATAAGGGCGTTGCTGCTCTTCACCGGTGGGTGAAGGACGGCCCAGCCTGCGCCCAGCAGCAGCCCGGCCAGGGCTACGGCGAGAACCAGGATCCGGTACCGCCTTACAATCTGCGCTGACCCCCTCAGATCCAGCGCCTGTCCGCTCATCCGGCCTCCGCTCGCGAGTTGCTTGTGTCTCTCACAAGAGAATCGGCGGCCGCTGTTGATACCACTGAGGGGATGACGATCTGTTTTTCCGTTTTGTCGGTATCCAGAAACTGCAGGCGGCTGGTGAGCGGCGTCCCGGCGGCCACGTTCCCGCAGCCCAGCAGGGTGTAGGCCGGGGTCCGGTGGCCCAGGCCCCGGGAGTACCAGCCCAGGATGGGATCGGTCTCGCCGCGGTGCAGGGTCCAGCGCAGCTGCGGGGCCAGCTCCATCCAGGCCGCGCCGGGGGTGGCCGCGTCCGGCCAGCGCAGCATGGCGCAGCCCTCGCCCAGTTCGGCCAGCACGTCCGGGCCCAGGTGGAAGGCCAGCCGGACGTCGCAGGCGCCGTCGACCTCGTCCACGATGTCGATCAGGCGCGACGCCCGGTCCAGCCACACCGAACGCCGGTGCCGGACCGGTGGCTTCATGGCCAGGTAACCGTCGTGGTCGGCGGTCCAGCCGGCCACGTCGCCGGTGTCGATGACCTCCAGCTCGCGGCCGTTGGCGTGCCGTAGCCACAGGAACGGGCCCCCGTCGCCGGACTGGTTGCTGCCCCCCACCTCGAGGGTGTTGTGGGCGATGGTGGAGCGGAAGTAGGACCGCCAGGCCGGGTCACCGTGGTAGCAGTAGGTGCCCGGGTCGGCCAGCACGTCCACGCCGTCGTAGCGCACCTCGGCCGACATGGCGTCGGCGTGCGCGTGGGCGGCGATGGACAGGAACCCGTGCGGGCCGCCGTCCAGCCGGCACCAGATCTCCGGGTCGTGGGCGCCGTCGGTGCGCAGCAGCGTGATCCCGGCGTCGGCGAACCGGGACGGGCGCTCGCCGGGCCGGCCGGGCACGTCCCGGCGCACCCCGGCCAGGGCGCCGATCAGGGTGCTGGCCGCACCCGAGTCGACCCGGGGCCACCAGTCGAGCCGGCCGAACACCGCGTCCCCGACCGCCAGCAGCGACGGCCACGGGTTGTCGGTGGGCGCGTCCAGCAGGACGGCCCGGCCGTCGTCGCCGTCGCCCTGGCGCGGGGCCCGCAGCTGCTTGTCGACCAGGGCGGCGCCGCTGTCGACCATCGCGCTCAGCCGTTGCCACAGCTCCGGCCCGAGCGGGTGCCCAGCCGCGCTGGCTTCCACCGCGGCCAGCAGGGTCAGCTCGGCCACGAAGCCCTGGTACTCGGACGCCAGCTCGCGGCCCACCCCGGACGGGAAGGTGTTGGCCATCAGCTCCCGCTCGAGCAACCGGGCCGACTTGCGCCGCCAGGCCCCGGTCTCGGGAAACCAGGGGAAGGCGCAGCTGGCCACCACCTGGCCGGCCGCCTCGGCGATGACGTGGTTGTTGGCCGACGAGCCGCGGCTGCGGAACCCGTTCAGGAACTCCTGGTGCCAGCGGATCTGCAGCACGGCCAGGTCGTTGTCCTCGAACAGCGCGCGGACGCCGGGCCAGCCGTCGAGCAGGCGCCGGATCCAGGCCAGGCTGATCAGCCGGATGCCGGCCTCGATGCCACTGGTCCAGTGCACGCCGGACAGGAACGGGTTCTCCTGCCACCAGGACCGCAGCTGGTCGGCGACCCGCTGGGCGTAGCGCTCGTCCTCGCTCAGGTACCAGGCGGTGGCCAGCAGGGTCAGGTGCTGCAGCCGGGAGATCTCCCAGACCTGCTTGATGTTGCCGACCTGTTCCTCGGACCGGTGGTTGATGCGGAAGGCGTAGCGGTCCGGCTCGGACCGGCGCCCGGTCACCGGATCCCGGAACCAGTCCGGCTCGACCAGGTCGGTGCGCGGGACGCCCAGCACCTCCCACTCGCCGCCCATCAGCCGGTCGGCGGCGGCCAGGATCGCGGCCCGCGACCCCTCCGGCACCTGGGCCGCCGTGCCCGCGGGCAGGGTGTCGGTGAAGCGGCGCGGGCCCGCCGCGGCCGGGCCCGCGACCCGGGCCGCGGGGGGCTGGCCGCGCTTGACCTGGCGCCGGGACCAGGCCAGCTGCACGGCCTGGTCCCGGGCGCGCCAGACCACTTCGGCGGGCGACATCCGGGCTGCCCGGCGGGCGTACCAGCCGAGCCGCGAAGATTCCTTGGTGCTCACACTCGCTCCGGGCGCCCGCTCAGCAGGCTGTCGGCCACCGCGATGGTGGCGCTGGTGGTAGCGACCAGGGACTCGAGCGTGATCGGCATCGGCGCACCGGTGCGGACCGCCTCGACGAACCTGGCCAGTTCGTGCTGCTGGCCCTTGTCCTGGCCGCCGCGCGCGCGCAGGCTGGCCTGCTTGCGGCCGGCCCACACCCCGGCCCTGGTGAAGTTGTCCAGCCGGGCGTTCTTGCCGTCGGCCGCGGAGTCCAGCGTCTCCTTCGGGTACCGGACGTTGCCGCCGGTGACGTAGGTGATGGTGGCGTTGGACCCGTTGCGCATCCGGACGATGGTTTGCACGTCGTCGTGGGCCGGGCCGCGCACGGCGTAGACCTCCTCGGGCAGGCTGTCCGCCCACCAGGCCACGGTGTCGATGAAGTGGCCGCCCTCGCCGATGAAGCGGGAGCCTTCCAGCTCCTCGTTGGTGTACCAGCTGTCCGAGGCCAGCTGGCCCGCGTTGACCAGGTACCGGGTCACCGAGCTGTCGCCGGCCGGGCCGAACTTGGCTTTCATCTCGGTCAGCAGCGGGGCGAACCGGCGGTTGAACCCGACCATGAGCCGGTCGTTGCCGGTCTTCTCGACCGCCTCCAGCACCCGGTCGAGCTCCTCCCGGGTCAGGGCCAGCGGCTTCTCGACGAACACCGCCTTGCCGGTCTCCAGCGCCCGGCAGACCATGTCGGCGTGGGTGCTGTGCCGGGTCACGATGAAGATCGCGTCCAGCGCGCTGTCGGTCAGCACCGCCTCGGCGCTGGTCGACATGTCCGCGAACCCGAAGCGGCGCTGGGCGTTGGCGGCCGACAGCGACCGGTTGGTGGCCACGTGGGCCATGCGCACGGTGTCCATCTTGGCCAGGTGCGGCAGCAGCATCGAGGAGGCGTAGTTACCGGCCCCGATGAAGCCGACGGCCAGCGTGCCGTTCTTGGCCTGGGCGGCCGGGGCGGGGGCGCCGGTGACGACCTTGCTCAGCGTGCGCGGCGGCGCCTCGGCCACCGGCGCCGGGTACTCCAGCAGCACCCCGACCGCGGGGACCTCGCCGGAGGACAGGCCCGCGTAGGCGGCCTCGGCCGCCTCGATCGGGAAGGTCCCGGTGACCAGGGTCTCGACCTCGAGCTCCTTGTGGGCCAGCAGGTCGAGAAAGGACTCGATGTTGCGGCGTTCGGTCCAGCGCACGTAGCCGGCCGGGTAGTCGATGCCCTGCAGCTCGTACCGGTCGTCGTAGCGGCCCGGGCCGTAGGACCGGGAGAACCGGACGTCCAGTTCCTTGTCGTAGTAGGCGTTCCAGGGCAGGTCCAGCTTGGTCTTGCCGATGTCGACGACCCTGGCCCGGTCCCGGGCCAGCTTGACCGCGGTCTCGACCGGGCCGTTGGAGTGGCCGCCCGCGGCCAGGAACACGTGGTCGGCCCCGCGGCCGCCGGTCAGCTCGCCCAGCGTCTTCTCGATGGCGGCGATGCCCTCGGGGGTCGGGGCGGCGCAGGCGGCCGCGCCGGCCTGCTCGGCCCGCTGGCAGCGGTCCTCGAGCACGTCCAGCCCGACCACCCGGACCCCGGCCGCGACCAGCAGCCGGACCACCAGCTGGCCGACCAGGCCCAGCCCGATCACGCAGGCGGTCTCGCCCAGCTGCGGCTCGGCCCGGCGGACGCCGTGCATGGCGATGGCGCCGACGGTGGAGAACGCGGCGTGCTGGGGCTGGACCCCGTCGGGCACGGCCACGCACATGTTGACCGGCACCCAGTTGTACTCGGCGTGCAGCGCGTACTCGTTGCCGGCCGCGGCCACCACCTGGCCGACGTGGAACTCCTCGGCGCCCGCGCCGACCTCGACCACCACGCCGCAGAGCGAGTAACCGAGCGGGGTGTAGGAGTCGAGGCGGTTCATGACCTTCTTGTAGGTGGCCATCGCGCCCTGCTGGGATACCGTGTCCAGGACCTTGCGGACCTGGTCCGGGCGGGCCCGGGCCTTGCCGACCATGGACAGCTTGGCCTCGGTCAGCTTCATCATCTCGGTCCCGGTCGAGATCAGGGAGAACCGGGACTGCACGAGAACACCGCCGGGGCGGCACGACGGGGCCGGCACGTCCAGGACGCTGAGCTCCCCGCTCTTGTAGTTCTGCGCTACCTGCTTCATCGTTTCCTCTGCTCGGGATTCAGGTGGGTGTTCTCGTGGTCAGTGGGGCCGGTCAGCTGCCGACGCCCAGCGAGCTGGTGTGGCGCTGCCAGAGCTCCAGGGTCAGCAGCTGCCACAGCTGCTTGGAACGGTCCTCGCGCCCGGCCTGGTCGTCGGCGATCAGGTTGAGCAGGGCGTCGCGCCGGATCATCCCCGAGCCGACCAGGTCGCCCTGGACCAGCACGTCCTGGATGACGTCGCGCAGGTCGTTGCGGACCCAGGCCCGCAGCGGGGCGCTGAACGAGGCCTTGGGCCGGTGCACGATCTCGTGCGGCAGCCAGGCCTCGGCGGCCTGCTTGAGCGCGACCTTCTGGCGGCGGTGGTGGATCTTGCTGGGCCCGTCGAACGAGAACGCGGCCCGGGCCACCACCGGGTCCACGAACGGGGTCCGGACCTCGACCGAGGCGGCCATGCTGGCCCGGTCGGTGTAGGCCAGGTTGAGGCCGGGCAGGAACAGCCGCGAGTCGGCCAGGCACATCCGGTTGACCTCGTCGTCGAGCCGGTTGTCGGTGTAGATCTCGCGGTGCTCGGCCATCACCTCGTCGACGTGGCCGGCCAGGTCCGGGCTGATCAGCGCGGCCAGCTCGGGCGGGTCGTACAGGGTGTAGCTGCGCCGGAACCGGGGCTCCTCGGGCAGCTCGGCGAAGGTCAGGAAGCGCTTGGCCCAGCGCGGGTAGCGCAGGCCCCGGCCCGCCGCGCTGACCGGCAGCCGGTCCACGGCGGCGCGGATCCCGGCCCGGCCGAAGGCGGGCAGCTTGCCGTAGTTGCTGGCCATCAGGCAGGCCAGGTGCTTGCGGTAGCCGCCGAACAGCTCGTCGGCGCCCATCCCGGACAGGATCACCTTGACCCCGCGTTCCCGGGCCGCCTCGCACATCAGCAGGGTGTTGAGCGCGGCCGCGTCGCCGATGGGCTCGTCGAGCACGTCGACGATCCGGGGCAGCATCTCGACGATGTCGGGCGAGATCTCGATCTCGTGCAGCTTGATCCCGTACTGGTCGGCGACCTTGCGGGCGTAGAGCGCGTCGTCCGGCATCGCCTCCAGCTTCTGGTCCTCGGCCCGGAACGCGATCGTGTAGGCGTCGATGCCGGGGTTGTCCCGATGGGCCAGCACGGTGATGATGCTGGAGTCCAGGCCGCCGGACAGGAAGCTGGACACCGGCACGTCGGAGATCAGGTGCATGGCCACCGACTCCTCGATGACCGCGCCCAGGTCGGCGGGCGGCCCGGCCGCAGCCTCGGCGGCCACGTCGGCCATCACCCAGTACTGCTGCACGGTGTGCCGGCCGTCCGGGAGGAACCGGGCCCACGCCCCGGCCGGGAGCTTGGACACCCCGTCGATGGCGCAGCGCTGCTCGGGCAGCCAGTAGTAGAGCATCGAGGCGATCAGCGCGCCCGGCTCGACCCGCAGCTCGGAGCCGATGGCGGTGGTCAGGGCCTTGAGCTCGGAGGCGAAGACCACCCCCTGGCCGCGGGGCCGGTAGTACAGCGGCTTGATGCCGAGCGGGTCGCGGGCCAGGATCAGCTCGCCGGACCGCTGGTCGAACAGCGCGAACGCGAACATGCCCCGGAACCGCTTGAGCGCGTCCGGGCCCCAGGCCCGCCAGGCCTCCAGCACCACCTCGGTGTCGGACTTGGTGACGAACCGGCTGCCGCGGGCGGTCAGCTCGGCCCGCAGCGTCTGGAAGTTGTACAGCTCCCCGTTGTAGACGAGGGTCAGGCCGTCCTTGGTCAGCGGCTGGTCAGCGGCGGTGCTGAGGTCGATGATCGAAAGCCGGCGGTGCCCGAGCTGGACCGCCACACGGTCGTCCTCGTGGTCCCACCGCCCAGCCGCGTCCGGACCGCGGTGGGCGATCCGGTCGGTCATGATGTCGACCAGCTTGTGGCCGTCGGCCTGCTGGTAACACCCCGCGATACCGCACACGTCAGCCCCCGGCCTGGTTGGTGGTGCTCAGCTGCTGGTAGACGTTCACATAGGCCCGGCGCTGGTGCGGCCAGGCCAGTTCCTGCTCGACCCGGACCCGGCCCCGCTTGCCCATCTGGGTCCGCTTGACCTCGTCGTCCATGAGGGCCACGATCGCCTTGGCGTACTCGCGCACGTCGTTCGGTGTCACGTAGACGGCGGCGTCGGCCGCCGAGACCCGGGTCTCGCGCAGGTCGAAGGCGACCACCGGCAGCTCGAAGGCCATGTACTCCATGGTTTTGTTCATCGTCGACACGTCGTTGAGCGGGTTCTTGGGGTCGGGCGACAGGCCGGCGTCGGCGGTGGACATGATCTGCCCGACCAGCTCGTCCGGGGCCCGCCCGGTGAACTCGACGTGCCCGGCCAGGCCGAGCTCGTCGCGCAGGGCGACCAGCTCGTCGTAGCAGTCACCCGAGCCGATCAGCGTGAACGCGATGTCGTCGCGGCCCAGCTCGTGCACGATCACGTCGGCCGCCCGGACCACGATGTCCACGCCGTCCTGCGGGCCCATGACCCCGATGTAGGCGGCCAGGTGGGCACGGCCCCGGCGCAGGCCGGGCTGGGGCTCGCCGCGGCGCAGCCGCTCCGGGTCGGGGCCGGTGCGGACCACGGTGACGTCGGCCGGCTTCTTGCCGCTGCGCTTGATCGCCACCTCCCGGTAGGAGTCGTTGGTGGAGATCACGTGGTCGGCGGTGCGGTGGGTGGCCCGCTCCAGGGCCAGCAGCCCCCGGTGCGGCAGCGAACGGTCGCTGCCCGGGAACCGGGACACGAACAGCTCCGGGCACAGGTCGTGGTG
>DASXJM010000745.1:0-1607 GCA_036497405.1 Streptosporangiaceae bacterium
GCCCAGATCTCGCCCACGCTCGGCATCTTCTACACGATCGCGTTCAACACCGGCCAGGCCGGTCAGGCCGCCCCGCTGACCTACCTGGCCGCGTTCGTGGTCTGCCTGATCATCGCGGTCCCGATGACCCGGCTGGCCCGCTACCTGCCGTCGGCGGGCGGGTTCTACACCTACGTGTCGCAGGGCATCGGCCCGCGCTGGGGCTTCATCACCGGCTGGCTGTACGCGATCATGGTGACGATCGTCCCGGCCGCGCTGGCCGCGTTCACCGGCGCCGTGCTGCACGACGAGCTGTCGGCCAAGTACGGCTTCGGCCTGCCCTGGTGGGCCTACGCCCTGGCCATCCTGGCCATCTGCCTGGCCTGCGCCTACCGCGGCATCGTCATCTCGGTCCGGTTCCTGGTCACGATGTCCCTGTTCGAGATCTGCGTCGGGCTCGGCCTGGCCCTGACCGGGGTGTTCAATCCCGGCCCCGGCGGCGTCAACGCCGGCGGCTTCAACCCGGCCAACATCGGCAGCTCGTCCGGGTTCTTCCTGGCCATCGTGCTGTCGATCTTCGCCTTCACCGGGTTCGAGTCGGCGGCGGCGGTGGGGGAGGAGTCGCGTAACCCCAAGCGGCTGGTGCCGATGGCCATCGCGGGCTCGCTGATCCTGATCGGCGCCTTCTACGTGTTCTGCGCCTGGGGCCTGCAGATCGGCTGGGGCACCCACAACCTGGCCGCGCTGGCCAACTCGCCGACCGCGCCCGCGTTCGTGCTGGCCGACCGGCTCTGGAGCGGCGGCTCGATCATCGTGCTGATCGCCCTGGTCAACTCGGGCCTGGGGGTGTGCATCGCCTGCACCACCAGCTCCACCCGTACGATCTTCGGCATGGCCCGCACCGGGGCGCTGCCGGCCCCGCTGGCCACGGTCAGCCAGCGCTACCACACCCCGGTCGTGGCCGTGCTGGTCCAGACCGCGGTGGCGGTGACGATCGCGATGGCCGTCGGCCTGCCGCTCGGCCCCTACAACCTGTTCAACCTGCTCGGCACCACCGGCACGTTCGTCTACATCCCGATCTTCATCCTGATGAACGTGGCCGCGTTCAAGTTCTTCCGCGACCGGCACCCGGACCAGTTCCGCGTGCTGCCGCTGGTGGTCGCGCCGGTCATCTCCACCGCGGCCCTGATCACCATCGGCTACAAATCCATCGTGCCCCTGCCCGCCGCGCCGGTCGCCTACGCGCCCGCCATCGCCGCCGGTTACCTGCTGCTGGGCGCGCTGGTCCTGTTCGGCCGCAACCTGCGCCCCGGCCACCGGGGCTGGATGACCCGCGCCGGGGAACTCCCCGACGTCGACTGAGCCGCACGCCGCACACCCCCCGGGGCCAACGAAGGGAGCACCACGGTGCCAGCCGAGGAACGCCAGCAGACGATCTTGCACCTGCTGGACACCCGCGGGCAGGTGACGATCGCCGACCTCAGCGGCCGGTTCTCGGTCTCCGAGATGACCATCCGCCGGGACCTGGCCCAGCTGGAAGCCGAAGGCCTGCTGCGCCGGACCCACGGCGGCGCCACCCGCACCGCCAGCGGCAGCTTCGAGCCGCCCTTCACCCTCCGGGCCCGGCT
>DASXJM010000746.1:0-2535 GCA_036497405.1 Streptosporangiaceae bacterium
CGTGAGCCTGGACATCGCCGCGCTGAGCGCGGCCTACCTGGGCGGCACCCGGCTCGGGGCGCTGGCCGCGGCGGGCCGGGTCAGCCAGCTGCGGGCGGGCGCGCTCGGGCAGCTGTCGGCGGCCATGGCCTGGGACCCGGCTCCCTGGTGCCCGGTCATCTTCTAGGCGTTCTTTCGGCCGGGGGTGCGTGCGACACTGGGGCCATGAAGGTGACGCTGAGCGCGGCCATGCGGGCGCGGGACGTGTCCCGGCCGCGGCCGGAGGACGAAGAGGCGGCCAGGAAGGCCGCCAGCCAGCCGCCGCCGGGTCACAACCGACCGCGGCCCGAGCGGGCCGAACGGGCCGAGGGTGCGGGGCGCGAGGGCGGCGGGCGCCCGACGGGCAGTAAGAGCGCTGGGGGCGGGCGGCGGCGCAAGCGCCGCTAGGACGCGCGCCGTCAGGACGGGAGCGGGGGCAGGGCGCCGGACTTCTCGTATTCGGCGATCTCGGTCAGCCGCCGGGCGTGCCGCTCGGCCCCGGAGAACTCCGTCTCCACGAAGATCTTGGTGAACGAGATCGCGTCGTCGGCGCGGTAGACCCGGGCCGCGAGGCTGAGCACGTTGGCGTCGTTGTGCAGCCGGGCCAGTTCGGCGGTCTCGGCGGTCCAGGCCAGCGCGGCCCGGATGCCGGGGACCTTGTTGGCCGCGATCTGCTCGCCGTTGCCGGACCCGCCGATCACGATGCCGAGGCTGCCGGGATGGGCGATGACGTTGGTGGCCGCGCGCAGCACGTAGATCGGGTAGTCGTCGTCCTCGGCGTACGTGGGCGGGCCGCAGTCGACCGGCTCGTGGCCGTGGTCGGACAGCCACTCGATGAGGCGGGCCTTGAGCTCGAATCCCGCGTGGTCAGACCCCAGAAACACCTGCACGGGGAGAGTGTAGGCCCGGGGCTTGGACGCCCCGGGCCCGGATCCAGCTAGTCGAAGATGGGGTCGCGGGTGCGGGAGCGCTTGAGCTCGAAGAAGCCGTCGGTGCCCGCCACGAGCTGGAAGCCGTCCCAGAGCTTGGCCGCGGCCTCACCACGCGGGATCGGGGACAGCACCGGGCCGAACAACGACACACCGTTGAACGAGATGACCGGGGTGCCGACCTCGTAGCCGACCCGGTCCATGCCGTCCTTGTGGCTGGCCCGGAGGGCCTCGTCGAACTCGGTGGACTCGGCCGCGTCGGCCAGGTTCTCGGGCAGCCCGGCCTCCTTGAGCGCGGCCTCGTAGGTGGCCCGCTCGCGCGGGGCCTTCTCGTGGTGGAACCTGGTGCCGAAGGCGGTGTACAGCTTGCCGAGCACCTCGGGGCCGAACTGCTGCTCGGCCGCGATGCAGATGCGGACCGGCCCCCAGCCGGTGACCAGCATCTCCCGGTAGGCGTCGGAGATGTCGTCCTTGTCGCTGTTCAGGACGGACAGGCTCATCACGTGCCAGCGCGGGGTGACCGGGCGGACCTGCTCCACCTCGAGGATCCACCGGGAGGCGATCCAGGCCCACGGACAG
Organism: Streptosporangiaceae bacterium; assembly: GCA_036497405.1. Lineage (GTDB taxonomy): Bacteria > Actinomycetota > Actinomycetes > Streptosporangiales > Streptosporangiaceae > Bog-532. The sequence continues at coordinate 1,527 of DASXJM010000746.1, forward strand.
ATGGGGTCGAACCAGAAGTCGACGACGGTGTTCTCCGGCTGCGGCATGCGCGCTCCTCGGGGGCTGGGGCCTGGTTTACGGGTGCGACAACCAGTGGCCAGCCCGGCTCATTCCGCGACCAGGCAGTAGACCGGGTTCGGCCACGTGGAAGGATGGCTAGGCGCGGCGCACGAGGACAAAGGGGATAGCAGGTGCCAGATAACCTCACGCAGGACGAGGCCCGAGCCCGGGCCAGTGTCGTCACAGTGTCGTCCTACCAGGTCGACCTGGATCTGACCGGGAGCGACACCACGTTCCCGTCGGTGACCGAGGTCCGCTTCCAGGCGGCCGGCGGAGGCTCGGAGACGTTCATCAACCTGACCGCACCCAAGGTCCTGGAGATAACGCTCAACGGGTCACCGGTCCCGCTGGACGCGTTCGACGGGGACCGGATCACGCTCAGCGGGCTGAACGCCGACAACGAACTGCGGGTCGTCGCCGAGTGCGCGTACTCGCGCAGCGGTGAGGGCCTGCATCGCTTCACCGATCCGGCCGACGGCGGCGTTTACCTGTACTCCGACCTGGAGACGTTCGACGCGCACCGGATCTACGCCTGCTTCGACCAGCCCGATCTGAAGGCCAGCTACGAGCTCTCCGTCACCGCGCCCGCGGAGTGGCAGGTCATCTCCAACATGGCCCCGGACTCCGAAGAAGACGCGGGCGACTCGGCCGGGAGCACCGCCAAGCGCTGGCACTTCCCGCCCACCCCGGTCATGTCGACCTACATCACCGCGGTCGCGGCCGGGCCCTACCACGTGGTCCGGGACAACTACGAGGACATCCCGCTCGGTATCTACTGCCGGCAGTCGCTGGCCCAGTACCTCGACGACGACGAGCTGTTCGAGGTGACCAAGCAGGGCTTCGGCTTCTACCACCAGGCGTTCGGGGTCCACTACCCGTTCGGCAAGTACGACCAGCTCTTCGTGCCCGAGTTCAAGGAAGGCGCGATGGAGAACGCGGGCTGCGTGAC
>DASXJM010000747.1:0-1752 GCA_036497405.1 Streptosporangiaceae bacterium
CCGGCCCACCACACGTCCAGCTCGGCGGGGTCACCCACCGCCCCGAGCAGAAACGACGTCACCGACGTCACGGTCAGCGGGGCCGGGCCCGCGTTGACCAGCCGCACCCACGAGCGGACCGTGCCGGTGCCGTCCAGGATCCGGTAGGACACCTCGGCCCGCAGCCCGTTGCCCGGGTCGGCCAGGTCGGCCCGCAACTGCCGCCAGGGCCGGCCGTGGTCGGCTCCGTCAGTGGTCACGTGGCCCGCGTAGCGCAGCCGCGGCGCGGTGGCCGACTCGCAGTACCGGCGCCCGGACCAGGCCCGGCCTTCACCGGCCAGCACCACATCGGCCAGCGGCAGCGCCCGCCCGCCGGGGCCGCCGGTCGGCCCGTCCGCCGCGCCGGCCGGGGCCAGCTGGGTCAGCCGCGGGATGTCGTCCGGGCCGACCTCGACGGTCAGCTCCAGACGGTCGTCGGCCAGGGTGATCTGGCTGGTCATCGTGGCGTACGCGGCGGGCGACGCCGAGGGTGCGGGGGAGGCGGGGGAGGCGGCGGCGCCCCGGGCGGCGCGCCCGGCGGCGGGGGCGGCGGGATGGTCCCGACCGCGGGCGCGGGTTCCGGCCAGACCAGCAGCACCGGGCAGGGGGCGTGGTCGAGCGCGAACCGGGAGTCCTTGCCCAGGCTCTTCGGCCCCAGCCGGGACCGGTCCCCGTCCCGGGCCATGATCAGCAGGTCGGCGCCCTCGGACGCGGCCACCACCTCACGCTCGACCCGCCCCGTACGGGCGATCCGCTCGCACGGGCGGCCGAGGCGGCCGGCCGCGGCGTCGAGCAGTTCGGCGGCCGAAGATGCCGATATGCCGGCGATCCGGGCCCGCGGATCGCGGCCCGCCGGCCCGCGCCCAAGCAGGCCCAGGTAGGCGGCGTGCGCCACATCGGGTGGGTCGGACGGGGTGACGTGCAGCAACGTGACCGACGACGGTGCGGGGGTCAGCTCCGCCACCGCGTCGATCGCGGCCCGCCAGGTCTCATCGGTGACCCAGATCAGAATTTTCTTGCCGGGCCCGGACCCGGGCACCGCGTCAGCCTCCGGCCAGGTCGGCCAGGGCCTCACTGAGCAGCGCGGCCAGCCGGGTCTCGCGGGGGCGTTCCCCGATCGTGCGCACCGCCCGGGCCAGCGCCGGGCCGGCTCCGTGGACCACCGACAGGTGATGCTGGGCCCGGGTGAGCGCGGTGTAGACCAGCGGCCGGGACAGCATGGTGGCGGCCTCGGACGGGAACACCGCGACCACGGCCCCCCACTCACTGCCCTGGGCCCGGTGCACGGTGATGGCCCAGCCATGCCGCAGGTCAGCCAGCAGCCGGGACGGCACGGTGACCGGGACCCCGCTGAACGACACCGTGAGCCCGTCGCTGTCGCCGGTCATCACGGTGCCGACCTCACCGTTGGCGAAGCCCTCGTCGGCATGGTTGGCCACCGCCACCACCCGGTCACCGGGATCGAACCCCCGGTGGGCGCCTGGTCCCGGGTTCAGCTTGGCCTTCAGCGCCCGGTTCAGCTCGATCGTCCCCGCCGGTCCCTTGTGGACCGGCGTGACCACCTGGACGTCCTCGGCCGGGATGTTCAGCGCACGCGGGATGGAGTCGGTGACCAGCTGGGTCACCCGGTGGGCGGCCTCGGCGCTGCCGTGGGCGGTGACCACCACCACTTCGTGCTCGGGCGAGTCCACCGTGGGCAGGTCGCCGCCGCGCACCGCCGTGGCCAGTTTGGCG
>DASXJM010000748.1:0-3388 GCA_036497405.1 Streptosporangiaceae bacterium
AACAGGGCTAGCGGACGCCGCAGAGGACGCGGTTGCCGCCGCGCTGCCACAGCGTCCCGATCTCGGCGAAGCCCGCGGCCTGGAGCGCGTCCACGTGGGTGGCCAGCAGGCCGGAGGGCGAGCCGTGATGGTTGGCGTCCACGGCCCGCTGGGCCCGCGCGGCGACCAGGTCGCTCAGGGCCGGGTCGGCCGCGGCCGCCTCCCACCAGCGGGTCCAGCCCTCACCGTGGCCGTCGGGGAACCGGCGCTGGTCCTCCCGCTCGATCAGCTCGTGCTCCAGCCGGACCAGGGTCGTCGCGGAATGATCCGAGCCCAGGTGGTCGCCGTCCAGGAACAGGCCGCCGGGCCGCAGCACCGTGGCCAGCGTGACGTAGAGGTCGCGCAGGTCGGGTGCGGTCAGCCAGTGCAGGGCGGTGGTGCTGACCGCGGCGTCGGCCGGGCCGGCCAGAGCCGCCTTCCACTCGCCGCTTCGCAGGTCAGCGTCGACGAAGCGCAGGCCGGGGCGGCTCCCGTAGGCGGCCCGGCCGAGGGCCAGGGTGACCGGGTCGGCGTCCACGGCCAGCACGGTCGCCTTGGGCAGGCGGTCCAGCAGCCGGACCGACAGGGAGCCCGGGCCGCAGCCCAGGTCGACCACGACCAGATCCTCGCGCCCGGTGCCCAACTCGACCGCGTCGATCAGCGCGGTGAACCGGTCCTCCCGGTCCGGCAGCAGGTCCTCCTGCTGGCGCTCCCAGCGTTCGATCCAGCCGAGTGCGGTGTCCTGAGCGAGTTCAGCCATACCGGAGCCTCCCTGGCGTGCCTGTCTATAATGATTTAGACAGTGACAACGTACGCTTCGAGGATGTGACTGGTCAAGTGGATTACAACAGTCACACGGACGCGGTGCTGGCCGTGACGGTGGCCCTGGTCAACGCGCTCACGGCCGGTGAGGCCTACGGGAAGCCCCACGCGGCGCCGACCGGACAGGACCGGGCCGAGGCGGCCCGGGCGGCGCTGAACGCGGACGGGGTGGCCCGGCCGCGGGCCCTCACCGCCGCCGAGGCCGAGGCGCTGACCGGGGTGGCCAGTGAGTTGCGGACGGTGTTCGAGGCCCTGGCGGGCGGGAACGTGGACGGCGCCGCCGAGCGGGTCAACAGACTGCTGGCCCGGACCGGAGCCCACCCGTACCTGGACCGCCACGACGACGAGCCCTGGCACCTGCACTACCGCGGCACCGAGGAGGACCTGGCCACCGGCTGGGCCGCGGGCTGCGCGGCCGGGCTGGCCGTGGTGCTGGGCGGTCCGGAATGGCGCCGGCTCGGCCTGTGCACGGCCCCCCGCTGCGACCGGGTCTACGTGGACACCTCGCGCAACGGGACCCGCCGATTCTGCTCCACGGCCTGCCAGAACCGGGTCAAAGCGGCCCTGTTCCGGGAACGAACCGGCGCCTCCGCTGGTTACCCGGAGCGGACCAAAAACCGCTTGTCCAGTTCCTGACCTGCTGGTTAGCCTTTACAAGCTTTCGTAATAGATCGGACCCCTCATGCTCGCCCGTCGTTTCCCGGTGCTCCGGCGCCGGGATTTCCTGCTGCTGCTGGCGGACCGGCTCATCGCGCCGGGCGCCTTGGCGTTCTCCATCGTGGGCGTGTCGTTCGCGGTGCTGGACGCGGGCGGGACGCCGGCCGACCTGTCCTACGTGCTGGCCGCCCAGATCGCCCCCTGCCTGGTGTTCTGTCTGGTCGGCGGGGTGATCGCCGACCGTATCGCACCCCAGAAGGTAATCGCGGCCTCGAACCTGCTCATCGCGCTGGGCGAGGGCACGTTCGGCATCCTGGTCCTGACCGGGCGGCCCCAGCTGTGGCAGATGATCCTGCTGGAGGTGCTGACCGGAACCGGCATCGCCACGTTCTACCCGGCCTCGCAGGCCCTGTTGCCGTCCCTGGTTCCGGACGGGGAACTGCAGCAGGCCAGTTCGCTGAGCCGGCTGGCCATGAACCTGGCCATGATGGGCGGAGCCGCGGTGGCCGGCGTGGTGGTGGCCGTGGTCGGCCCGGGCTGGGCGCTGACCATCTGCGGCGCCGGGGTGACGGCCACCGTGCCCATGCTGCTCAGCATCAAGGGCGAGGCGTCGTCCCGCGAGCCGTCTGGCGCCAGCATGCTGCGGGACCTGCGGGAAGGCTGGTCCGAATTCCGGTCGCACACCTGGCTGTGGGTCATCGTGGGCCAGTACGGCCTGGTCATGATGGCCTGGTACGGCGGGTTCGAGGTGCTGGGCCCGGTGGTGGCCAAGGCCCACCTGGGCGGGGCGGCCGCGTGGGGCGCGGTCATGGCCGCGCAGTCCGTGGGCCTGGTCGCGGGCGGCCTGCTGTCGCTGTGGCGGGCCCCGAAGCATCCCATGCGGCTGGTGGCCGGAGCCGGAGTGGTGCTGGCCCTGACGCCGCTGGCCCTGGCCATGCTCTGGCCGCTGGCGCTGGTGTGCGTGGTGTCGTTCGTGGTCGGGACGGCCACCGAGTACATGATGGTGGTCTGGACCGTGACCATGGCCCGCAACATCCGGCCGGAAGCGCTGGCCCGGACCTCGGGCTACGACGGGCTGGGCTCGATGATGGCCACCCCGCTCGGCGCGCTGATCGCGGGACCGGCCGCGACCCACTTCGGGGTGGGCCGGGTCCAGTACGTGGCGGCGGCGCTGATCGCCGCCGTGTCCCTGCTGGCGCTGCTGCCCCGGGAGGTTCGCACCCGCACGGACCCGCCGCCGGTCAGCCTGGAGCCCGATATTGAGGTGGCGGCGGGCCCGGTCGGGTGAAGGTGTCTCCGCCTCAGCCGAAGAAGGGCTCGGCCTCGGCGTAGCGCTCGGGCGGGACCGTCTTGAGCTCGGCGGTCGCCTCGGTGAGCGGGACCCGGATGATGTCGGTGGCCCGCAGCGCGACCATGACCCCGAACTGCCCGTCGTGCACGGCGTCGATCGCGTGCACGCCGAACCGGGTGGCCAGCACGCGGTCGAACGCGGTCGGCGTGCCCCCGCGCTGGATGTGCCCGAGGACCGCGGTGCGGGCCTCCTTGCCGGTGCGCTGCTCGATCTGGTCGGCCAGCAGCTGGCCGACACCGCGGTTGGCCAGCCGGGCGTGGCCGAACGAGTCGACGCCCTGGTCCTCGGCGGCGAACCCCTCGTCGGCGGGCTGCGCGCCCTCGGCCACCACCACGATCGGCGAGTAGCGGGTCTGGAAGCGGTGCTCGACGTACTTGCAGACCTGCTCGATGCTGAACCGCTTCTCCGGGATGAGGATGACGTTGGCCCCGCCGGCCAGGCCCGCGTGCAGCGCGATCCAGCCCGCGTGCCGACCCATCACCTCGACGATGAGCGCGCGGTGGTGGCTCTCGGCCGTGGTGTGCAGCCGGTCGATGGCCT
>DASXJM010000749.1:0-3704 GCA_036497405.1 Streptosporangiaceae bacterium
GTCTACGACACGGTCGGGATGGACCTGGTGGCCATGGTCGCCGACGACCTGGCCGCGTGCGGGGCCGAGCCGCTGTTCATGACCGACTACGTGGTCTGCGGCGCGGTCCAGCCCGAGCGGGTGGCGGCCATCGTGTCCGGCGTGGCCCGCGGCTGCGCGCTGGCCGGCTGCGCCCTGCTCGGCGGGGAGACCGCCGAGCACCCCGGGCACTTCGGCCCCGACGACTTCGACCTGGCCGGGGCGGCCACCGGAGTGGTGGAAGCCGACGCCCTCCTGGGCCCCGATCGCGTCCAGCCCGGCGACACCGTGCTCGCCCTGGCCTCGTCCGGGCTGCACTCCAACGGCTACTCCCTGGTCCGGGAGATCGTCCGGCAGGCCGGGCTGGACCTGGAGCGGGAGGTGCCGGAGCTGGGGCGCCCGCTCGGGGCCGAGCTGCTGGAACCGTCGCGCATCTACGCCCTGGACTGCCTGGCCCTGATGGCCGACTGCGACGTGCACGCCTACGCGCACATCACCGGCGGCGGGCTCGCGGCCAACCTGGCCCGGGTTCTGCCCGGCCACGTGGACGCCGTCCTGGACCGGGCGACCTGGTCCCCGGCTCCGGTCTTCGGCCTGCTGGCCACGGCCGGGAAGATCCCGCTCAGCGAGATGGAGCGGGTGTTCAACCTGGGGGTGGGCATGACCGCCGTGGTCGGCCGGGACCGCACCGACCAGGCCCTGGACCTGCTGGCCGCACGCGGGGTCCCCGCGTGGGTGCTGGGCGAGACGGTACCCGGCGCGGGCGAGGCCCGCCTGGACGGGACGTACCGGCCCTAGCCGTCATGGACATCACGGCTACCGGGCCTTCGCCCTGGCTGGATGCAGGCAACGTTCACCCTGCGCCCAGCCAGAGGCGAAGCGCTCGTCAATCGCTCAGATCAAGCCGCGATGCGGAATGCCTGATTGCTCAGGAAGCCGACCACTCGTCGTGTTCGTCTTCCTCAGCGTCGTCGTCATCGCGGTCCACTACGTCGGCCGAGTCGTGCCGGTCGTCGTGGTCCGCGCCTACGCTGAGCTCCGCACGCAGCCGGTCAAGGTCGGTTCCGCCGCTGTTGTACTTCAGCTGGCGGGCCACCTTCACCTGCTTGGCCTTGGCTCGGCCGCGCCCCATTGGCTCGACCCCCTCGAACGTCCGGAGCCTCAGGGGCTCCACGATGTATGCATGTGCTGGCTTTCCACACAACAAACGGACCCGTCGAGCTCTCCTGGCGAGAGCGCGGCGCGCACCAGCTTCCGTACAGGTCTAACCGTACCCGCTTTGCGGCCCTCATGCCTACGCTGAGGCGGCGGTCAGGGGCCGCGTCGTGCCAGAAATGTGTGGTTAGCGCGGCGAACGGTCGCTGGGAATTGTTCTCAGCTGGGTCTCAGCCACCCAGCCAGATGCCCCGGAGGCGGCCCACGTCGGACATGCGCTGCTCGGCCAGCCGGTCGGCGGCGGCCGACGGCGGCACGCCATCGGAGTCGGCGATCTCGAAGATCCGGGTGGTGGTGCCGAAGATCTGCTCGGCCCGCCCCTGGGCTCGCTCAAAGCTGAATCCGCCCAGCTCATCGGCGACCTGGATGACTCCGCCCGCGTTGACCACGTAGTCCGGCGCGTACAGCACGCCCCGGTCGGCCAGCAGCTTCTCCACCCCGGGGTGGGTCAGCTGGTTGTTGGCCCCGCCGCAGATGATCTTGGCGTCCAGGGTGGCGGCCACCTGATCGTCCACGGACCCGCCCAGCGCGCAGGGGGCGAACACGTCCAGTCCCCCGGCCAGCAGTTCGGTGGCGTCGGCCACCACCTCGACCTCGGGGTGGCGGGCCCGGACGCCGTCGGTCGCGGCCGGGTTCACGTCACAGATCACGACCTCGGCGCCGTCCTCGACGAGGTGGCTGACCAGCTTGCGGCCGACCTTGCCCACGCCTTCGACCCCGACCCGGCGGCCGCGCAGGCTGGTGGCGCCCCACACGTGCCCGGCCGCGGCCCGCATCCCGGCGAACACGCCCAGCGCGGTCAGCACCGACGAGTCGCCGGCGCCGCCGTAGGCCGGGGTCCGGCCGGTGACCCAGCGGCTCTCACGGGCCACGATGTCCATGTCTTCGCTGTAGGTGCCGACGTCGCAGGCGGTGATGTACCGTCCGCCCAGCGAGTCGATGAACCGTCCGTAGGCCCGCAGCAGCGCTTCGGACTTCAGCTCGCCCGGGTCGCCGATGATGACGGCCTTGCCGCCGCCGTGGTCCAGCCCGGCCAGCGCGTTCTTGTAGGCCATGGCGGCCGACAGCCGCAGCACGTCGGCCAGGGCCTCGTCTTCGCTCGGGTACGGGTAAAACCGGGTACCGCCCAGGGACGGCCCCAGTGCCGTGGAGTAGATCGCGATGATGGCCTTCAGCCCGCTTCGTGGGTCCTGGCAGAAGGCGACCTGCTCGTGACCGGTCCGTTCGGTGCTACCGCTGCCTTTGTAAGGCGTCGTGAACACATGCGTCACTGTGGTGACTCTTCCGATCGTGCCCGCACCCTGGTTGGCGTGGGATCTACCGCCCAGCTTAGGACGGCGGTAAGGCCTCGCGACGGCCCTCAGTCCAGGCCACGCCGGCACCTGCCGCCGGCCTTTCCGGCCCCGGACCCAGCCGCCCCCAGCTGGGCCTTCTCGCGGGTGGTGACGAGCGGGTAAGGCCGGGTCGCTGGTACTTGCGGGGGAGATGCGGTGAGTGATGATGTCGTTATCAGCCTGGCCAGCTTTGGTGGGCTGTTGTATGTCACCATGCGGTTGTGCTGCCTTACGCCGCGTATCTTCGGGTCTACGAGCCGCTGTCCGCGTTCGAGGAGCCGGAGTTGTCACGCTGGGTGGCTTATGCCGCGTCGCCGCACCGGCCGCGGCGGCGGGAAGCCCTGGGCGCGGAGTACGGCGAGGCCCTGCGCCGGGTGACGGCGCTGCCGCCGATCGTGGTCCCGGAGCAGGAGAGTGAGCACGCCTACATCCGCTGGGCCGAGGGAGTCATCTACGTCTGCCCCTGGCAGACCCAGCTGCGGTCCTGGCTGGCCCTGGGGCACCTGCGGGCCACGGCCCGGCCGCCGCTGGCCGACGCGTTCGCCCCCCGCCAGGCGGCCGCGGCCGCCCAGGCGTTCGCGCACACCTACCGCGAGGGCACCTCGCTCCGGACCTATATACAGACCAGCGCGTGGTCGGTGCCGCTGCCCTGGTTCGCGATGTTCAGCCCGGCCGAACGCTGGCTGGCCCTGGGACCCGCCGACGAGGTCGGCGGCGGGCAGCCCGCCACCACCTCGGCCGTGCGCACGCTGATCTACGCCACCGCCATGACCCAGGCCCGCCGTCGGCTGACCCGCAGCCTGGCCGCGGTGCGCAAGGGGCTGGTCGGTCCCCTGGGTACCGACGAGGACATCCGCAAGCGCTCCCTGGGCGTGACCGCGGAGCTGGAAGATGTCGGCCGCTGGCTGGAAGACTTCCATCCCCAGTCCGTGGTCGAGCTGGACTACGGCGGCCTGGTCAACCTGCTGACCGACGACGCCCTGCGCAGCGACCAGTCGGTGGCCGAGATCCGCGCCGCCATCAGCGGCCTGAACGCCGGCGAGCCCGAACTGGCCATCGCCATGTACCGGCGCGCCTCAGACCGCTGGCGCACTCTCCGCGCCGCCGAGTCCGCCAACTAGCCCGGCCCCCCGCTCC
>DASXJM010000750.1:0-3563 GCA_036497405.1 Streptosporangiaceae bacterium
GAGCGGGTCGCCTGGGACAGCTACCCCGACGACCCCGACTTCGTGGTCCTGGCCGACCCGGACGGCAACCGGTTCTGCGTCGTCGACCTCAGCCACGAACAGAAAGAAGAGGAGCTGCCGCCCGGCCCGGCCAGCTGATCCGGCTAGCCGATGCCGTCCACGCGGTGCACGTCGCCGCACGAGATTCCGAGCGCCTCGTGGTGCTGGCGCACGGCTTCCTCGTCCGGCGCGTCCAGCAGGCAGTAGACCTTGCCGTCGGCGTTGTGGTACAGCTCAGCCTGGTGGACGCCGAACTGGTCGGTGGTACCGTCCCGCGACTCCTGGGTGATCTGCTCGATGGCGTCGGCCGGCAGCTTCAGGTCGTCGTGGAAGTCCATGAACCGAGGCACGTCGTCGTTCCCCTCCGTTGATTGATCGGACAACCGATGATTGCCCGCCAGCCCTGTCGTTACACCAGGCATGACGATCACTCGGACCGAGGAAGCAATGGCCGAATCCGATTTTGACCTGATGCTGGAACGCCACCGCCGCGAGCTCCAGGTGCACTGCTACCGGATGCTGGGCTCCTTCACCGACGCCGAAGACCTGGTCCAGGAGACCTTCCTGCGGGCGTGGCGCCACCGCGATCAGCACGAGCCCGGCACCAACCTGCGGGCCTGGCTGTACCGGATCGCCACCAACGCCTGCACCGACGTGATCCGCGGCCGCCGCCGCCAGGCTGCGGCCGCCGCCAGCCCGGCCGAAGTCCCGTGGCTGCAGCCCTACCCGGACGCCCTGCTGGACCAGATCCCGGATCCGGAGGCGGGCCCGGAGTCGGCCACGGTCGCGCGGGAAACCATCGAGCTGGCCTTCATCACGGCCATCCAGGCCCTGCCGCCCCGGCAGCGGGCCGCGCTGGTGCTGTGCGCGGGCCTGGGCTGGACCGCCGCCGAGGCCGCGGCCACCCTGGAGACCACCACCGCCGCCATCAACAGCGCGCTGCAGCGGGCCCGGGCCGTGCTGCGGGACCGGTTGCCCCGCGACCGCGGCGAGTGGACGGCCGGCCCGCTGACCGCCGGCGAGCAGGACGTCCTGCGCCAGTTCATCGACGTGCACGAGCGCGGTGACGCGGCCGCGGCGGTGGCCATGATGCGGGCCGACATCGTGGCCACCATGCCCCCGCAGCCCATGGTCTACCGGGGGCGTGCCGCCCTGGGGCCGCTGCTCAAGCTGGCCTTCGCCGCCCCGGAGGCGGGCGGGATGGGGGAGTGGCGGGCCCGGCCCACCGTGGCCAACCGGCAGCCCGCCGCCGCCTGCTACCTGCGCCGGCCCGGCGACTCGGTGTTCCGGGCCTTCAAACTGGACGTGCTGCGGGTCGAGGACGGCCAGGTCGCCGAGACCACCACGTTCGGCAGCGACCTGTTCCCCGCCTTCGGCCTGCCCGAGGTCCTCCCCGGCGGTTAGTCCCGGTTACCGGCCCGGCGGGGTGTACGGCTCGCCGTGCCCGGGCACGATCAGCGCGGGCCCGCGTTCCAGCAACCTGTTCCGGGACTGGTCGAGCTGATCCTGGTCCTCACCGAGCGGGTCGTGGTCGGGGCCGTCCTTGGTCCACCACACGTGGGTGCAGGCGACCAGGCCGGAATCGGTCTGGGCCAGCGTGGTGATGTCCTGCGCGGTGTGCCCCGGGGTGGTCATCAGCGACACCGACGGGCTCAGCTCGAACCCGTCGGCCGGGCGCATGGTCCACCCGTCCCGCTCGTAGATGGCCCAGAAGTCGTGGATCCGGACCTGCGGGAACAGCGCGGCGTTCACGGTGTGGTCCGGATGGTGGTGACTGAACACCACGTCGGTCACGCTGGCCGGGTCCACCCCCAGCTTCGCCAGCGGGTCCAGGATGAGGGACCGGTCGGCCACCATGCCCGGGTCGACCATGATCACCGCGTCCCCGTCCCGGATCAGCACCACCGTGCTGGCGACCTTCGGGAGGTCGGCGTATCCAGAGGTCAGTACGTCCACACGTGCGCTCATGATCCCATCCTGTCGCCCGGCCGGATCGATGAACAGGGGTCGGGCCGCCGGGCAGGAGGTCAGCCCATCGGGTAGCGATGAAAACCCACCGCGTACTCGCACCCGGCGCCCAGGCCGACGTAGCCCGCCATGTTGCGCAGGAACTCATCGGGATCGAAGTCGCTGCCCAGCCCGTCCAGGTAGGCCTGGTGCTCCCGCAGCGAGGCGACCCCGGTGGCGATGGTTTCGGTCACGTCGGCGAAGTGGGTGACGCTCTCGTTGGTGGCCACGTAGGCGTCCCGGATCGTCGGGCAGCGCGGCCCCGCCTCCGGGAACACCCACTCGTTGGCCGCGTCCCGGCAGGCGTCCAGCGTGGCCAGCCCCACCGCCCGGTGGTCGGCGTGGTTGACCGGCCCGTCCTCACCCCAGGTCAGGGCGAAGCTGGTCGTGATCACCACCTCCGGCCGCAGCCGCCGGAACGCCGCCGCGAGATCCCGGCGCAGCGGTAGCCCGTACTCCAGCAGCCCGTCCGGGTGGTCCAGGAAGTCCACCTGGCTGACCCCCACCACCGCCGCGCTGCGCTGCTCCTCCTCGACCCGCAGCGGTCCCACCCGGTCCGGCGGCATGCCCGCGATCCCGGCCTCGCCCCGGGTGGCCAGCAGATAGGTCACGGTCTTGCCCTGTCCGGTCCAGCGCGCGACGGCCGACGCCACCCCGTACTCCAGGTCATCGGGGTGGGCGACGACGGCGACGGCCCGGTCCCAGTCTTCCGGCAGTGGCTTCATGCGCCCACTGTCTCATGACCCCTATCGCGATCTGGCTACACGCCGTGTAACCAGGTCTCCGCACCCCGCTACCGCTGGTATCTTCCGCGAGAGAGCCGAGACCTGAACGTCGCCCCGGACCCTGCGGAGAGTCATGACCAGCGCTGCCAACCGCGAGACTGGCCCCGCCGATCCGCCCGGTACCAGCGCGGGGCCCAGCCCGGCTGATCAGGCGCCCCGGGGCCGGGATCGCCGTGGTGGCCACTTCCGCGCCGTGGCCGAATGGTGCGGGGTCCTGCTCATCGCCGTGCTGCTGGCCGCGGGCCTGCGCACGCTGGTGTTCCAGCCGTTCAGCATCCCCAGCGCGTCCATGGTGCCCACCCTGGACGTGGGCGACCGCATCCTGGTCCAGAAGGCCTTCTTCAACTGGCACAGCGTGCACGAGGGCGACATCGTCGTGTTCAAGCACCCGCCCGCCGACACCGATTGCAGCGGCCCACAAGGCACTGACCTGGTCAAACGGGTGATTGCGCTGCCCGGCCAGAGCATCTACTCGTCCGGCAACGAGATATACGTCAACGGTCGCCGGTTGCCCGAAAATTATTTGCCGAAGGTCGATCCGCTCGGTCCGGCCATCCCCGGGGCCAGCGCCAGCGACCCTTACCAGGTGCCCGCCGGTGAGTTCTACGTCCTGGGTGACAACCGCGAGATCTCCTGCGACAGCCGCTACTGGGGCCCGGTCAAAGGCAGCACCATGGTCGGCAAGGCCGTCCTCCTCTGGTGGCGCGACGGCCACCCCGCCTTCCGCGGCCT
>DASXJM010000751.1:0-16343 GCA_036497405.1 Streptosporangiaceae bacterium
GGCTGCTGTACGCGGTCGGCAACCTGTGCGCCGGCCACAACAGTGCTGGTCAAGACGGGGACGATCGCTACGACGCGCGCCGCATGGTCAGCCTGCTCATCGCCGGGCTCCGCCAGCCCCAGGCGGCCGGCGCGGCCCGGACGCGGTAGTGCCACCGGAGATCAACGCCGCCGTGCCGCATCCGGCCCGGATCTACGACTACTTCATCGGCGGCCAGAACCACTTCACGGCCGACCGGGAGACCGCGGCCCAGATCCTGCGCCGCTCCCCGGCCGCCGGAGTCGCGGCCCGGGAGAACCGGTCGTTCCTGGGCCGGGCCGTCCGCTACCTGGCCGCCGAGGCCGGCGTCCGGCAGTTCCTCGACATCGGCAGCGGCCTGCCCACCACCAGCAACGTCCATCAGGTGGTCCAGGAGATCGACCCCTCGGCCCGGGTGGTGTACGCCGACAACGACCCGCTCGTCCTGGTCCACGCCCGCGGCCTGCTGACCTCCGCCCCGGCCGGCCGCACCGCCTACCTGCACGGTGACCTGCGCGACCCGGCCGCGATTGTGTCCCACCCGGACACCCGGGCGGTGCTCGATTTCGGCCAGCCGATCGCGCTGATACTGGTGGCGGTCCTGCACTTCCTCCCCGACGACGCCCGGCCCGCGGAGGTCATCGCGACCCTGACCGGCGCGTTGCCTCCGGGCAGTTACCTGGTGGCCTCGCACCTGACCACGGAGCACGACCCGGCCGCCACCTCGGCCGGCCAGCAGACCATGCGCGAAGCCGGGATGACCATGCAGAAACGGGACTCCGCCGTCTTCGCCCGCCTCGCCTTCTCCGGACTCGACCTGATACCGCCCGGAGTGGTGCTGGCGTCCGAGTGGCGGCCCGCGGGTCCCGGCCCGCGGCCGCTGCCGTCGCAGGTGAACTGCTACGCGGGCGTCGCCCGGAAACCGTGACCGCCGGACGCTAACGTGGCCTGCGTGAACGATCAAGCCCCGCCTGCCCGCGGCGCCGTCGCCGCCTGGGGATTGTGGGACTGGGCGTTCGCGGCGTTCAACGCGGTCGCGACCACGTTCGTGTTCAGCACGTACCTGTCCGGCAAGGCGTTCGGTGATCCGGCCCGCGAGTCTGAACTGCTCGGCGTGTTCACAGCGGCCGCCGGGGTGGTCATCGCGGTGGTCGCGCCCGTGGCCGGTCAGCGCACCGACGCCTCGGGCCGCCGCAAGCTGTGGCTCGGCATCAACTCCGCCGTGGTGCTGCTGTGCCTGCTGGGCATGGTGTTTGTCCGGAACCAGCCCGGCTACCTGTGGCTGGGCCTGGTCTGCCTCGCGGCCGGCACCGTGTTCTACGAGCTGGCGTCGGTGTTCTACAACTCGCTGCTGCCGCTGGTGTCGACCCGGAAGACCGTGGGCCGGGTCAGCGCGTTCGGCTGGAGCATGGGCTACTTCGGCGGCATCGTGCTGCTGGTCATCATCCTGGTGTTCTTCGTGCTCGGCGGTTCCCACGGCACCGCCGGTCTGCTGCACATCCCCAAGGCTGGCGGCCTCTACGTGCGGCTGGCCATGCTGGTCGCCACGGCCTGGGCGGCCGGGTTCGCCATCCCGGTGTTCTTCGCGGTCAAGGTGCCGCCGCCCGCGGCCGCACTGGTGGCTGAGCGGACCGGGTTCCTGGCCAGCTACCGGACGCTGTTCCGCAACATCGCCGGCATCTGGCGGGTCAGCCCGGGCACGATCTGGTTCCTGCTGGCCAGCGCGATCTTCCGGGACGGCCTGACCGGTGTGTTCACCTTCGGCGGGGTGATCGGGCACGTGGTGTTCGGCCTGTCCACGACCAGGGTGCTGATCTTCGGTATCGCGGCCAACATCATCGCCGGCGTGGCCACGGTCGCCTCCGGCCGGCTGGACGACCGGGTCGGGCCCAAGCCGCTCATCGTCGGCTCGCTGACCGGTATGAGCGTGTGCACGATCGCGCTGTTCGCCACCCGGGCCCAGGGGGCCAGCGTGTTCTGGATCTTCGGCCTGATCTTGTGCGCCTTCGTCGGCCCGGCCCAGTCGGCCAGCCGCACCTTCCTGTCCCGGATCATCCCGCCCGGCCGCGAAGGCGAGGTCTTCGGCCTGTACGCCACCACCGGCCGGGCCGCGATCTGGCTCTCACCCGCTCTGTACTCGCTGGCCATCGCGATCTCACCGGCCACCGGGACCGCGGCCCGGACCTCGTGGGGCATCCTCGGCATCCTGGTCGTCATCCTCATCGGCCTGGCCGTCCTGCTCCCGGTCAAGCCGGGCCAGCGCCTCGACACCCCCGTACTCAGCCGAGAGGAAATGTTGCCGGACCGGTGACGGATCAGGCGAAAATGGCCAGCGACACGGAAAGTCCAGCGAAGTGGGTGGCGATGTCCGCTGATGTGACGACCGTCGTGGTTGCGATCCTCGGTGCGGTCGGGACGCTTTCGTCGCCGCTGCTGACCCAGCGGATCGCGGACCGGGGCAAACGGCAGGACTTCGAGTTCGAGACCAAGCGCCGCCGGGAGGATCGCTTCGAGGACGACCGGCGGTCTGCCGCGCAGGAGCGGCGGGCCATCTACGCCCGGCTGAACACGGCCGCGCGCCAGTACGAGCAGGCGATCTACCAGTACCTGCGGGTGATAGCCGAGGGGCCGCCGGATCCCGCTCAGGAGGACGAGCTGGTGGCGGTCCGCGAGACCTTCCGCGAACTCTATTCCGACGCCCAGATGATGCTGCCCGACCATGTCCTGGCCGCGGCCATGGACATGAGTTACGGGCTGGGGCAGGCGTACGGGAAGGCGAGAAGGCTGGAACGGCGCCTGCATCTGGAGCCTTCTGGCGGCAGGCCGGCCGATGATCCCGGCGAGACGATCGAAGCGGCCCGTGAGTACTGTCACCGCGACGTCTACCAGATGATCATCAGGGTCCGCGGTCTCATGCGGGAGGACCTCGGGGTGTCCGAGCCGGCCGGCCAGCCCGGCGGCGTCCCGGACGCCTAGTAGTAGATGGCTCCGGGGACCCCGCCACCGGCTGCGATGCTGTCCCCGTCGATCGCGACCGACTTGGGCGAGGCCAGGAACGTCACCACGTAGGCGACCTCGCGGGCGTCGATCAGCCGGCCGGCCAGGTTTCCGGCCGGGCGCTGAGCGGCCTGTTCGGTGGAGGCTTCGGTCCGGGTCAGCCCCGGGTGCACGGTGACCACGCCGATGCCGTGCGGGGCCAGCTCGTCGGCCAGGTTCTTCGACATGGCCGCGACGGCGACGTTGCGGACGGAGCCGATGACCGACCCAGTCTGGCGGGCGGCCAGGCCTGAGATGTTGATGATGCGGCCCCAGCCGCCCGCGATCATGTGGGGCGCGGCGGCCTGGGCCACCCGCAGGTAGCCGAGCACCTTGACCCGGATCTCCTCGAACAGGGCCTCCTCAGTGACCCCGTCCCAGCGTGGCGCGGGCTGCTGGCCGCCGGGCTGGGCGGCCGCGTTGACCAGGATGTCGAGGCCGCCCAGGGCCTCGGCTGCGGCGGCCACCATGGCCGCGACCGCGGCGCCGTCCCCGGTGTCGGTACTGGTCCCCACCACCCGGCGCCCGGTCTCCCGGCTGAGCTCGGCCACGGTGGCGTCGATCCGGCCCTGGTCGCGGGCGGCGATGGCCACGTCGGCGCCCTCCCGGGCCAGTTCGCGGGCGATCGCCTTGCCGATCCCGCGGCTGCCACCGGTGACGAGCGCACGCTTGCCGGTCAGTTCGAGATCCATCGAGCTCCCTCCGCTGGTGTCCCTCCCCTCATCGGGTGCCGGTGGCGTCGTCCACCTGGAGCAGGCCGCCGCCGCTGGTCACCGCGAGGGTGCGGGACGCCGACGGGCTGGTGGCGATGGTCACCGTCACCGGGCCGCCGTCGCTGTCCGAGGTCAGAGCGTACGGGCCCCGGGGCACGTCGAGCTGGGCGGGGCCGCCGTCAGTGCTGAGGACCACCGAGCCGGGAGCCGCATCGAACTGGAGCCGGCCCGCGCCGCCGCCGGTGGTGACGGTGGCGGTCTGGGCGGTGACGCCGAACAGGTACGCCGGGCCGCCCCCGGAGTCGGCCTCCAGCGGCCCGGTCAGGCCAGTCACGCTCAGCGCGCCCCCGTCGGTGCTGATCGTGGTCTGGCCGTCGATCCCGGTGGCGGTCATCGGGCCGCCGCCGGTGTCGGCGTGGAGATCGCCGGTCTGGTCGTTCAGCCGCAGCCCGCCGCCGTCGGTGGCGACGGTCAGCGGCCCGTGGAGGCCCCTCAGGGTCACCGGGGCGCCGCCGGAGTCCACGTCGGCCCCAGCCACACCGGACACTGTCACCGGGCCGCCGCTGCTGGTGACGGTGGCGAACACCGCGGCCGGGACGGTGACGTCGAAGCTGACCCCGCAGTCGGCGGAGACACAGGCCGGGGCGGCCAGCGACAGGTGCCCGTCGATCACCGAATCCTGCACCTTCGGCGGCCCGTCCGGCTTGGCGTAGCTGGACACTTCGGTGATCCGGACGCCGGGCCCGGAGCCGGCCCGCACCCGTACCGGCTCGCCCGTGCTCTGCACGTTCAGGCTGGTGATGGGCTGGGACACCATGTCCGTCCGGGTGAGGACGGCGCTGGCGATGACCGGGTCGCCGCGCAGGCCAGGATGGGCCAGCAGGCGGACGGAGGGGACGGCCAGCATCGCCGCGGTGGCCACGCCGGCCAGGCCCCAGAGCCAGCCGCCGCGGGCCGTCACCGCGCGCACGGCAGGTCCACGGTGAGCAGGGTCGGCCCGCCGGGCGGGCTGGCGATCTCGAAGCTGCCGTCCACCGACCCGGCCCGTTTGGCCAGGCCGGCCAGGCCGGTGCCGCGGGCCGGGTCGGCTCCGCCCACGCCGTCGTCACTGACGATGATGTGCAACCTTTCTCCTGCTCGCTGAACGAACACCTCAGCCTGGCTGGCCTGGGCGTGCTTGGAGATGTTGGTGAGGCCTTCGGAGACCACGAAGTAGGCCACCGCCTCCACCGTGGCTGGTGGCCGCCGGGGCACGTCCACGGTGACCTTGACCGGGATCGGCATCCGGGCTGCCACCCCGGACAGGGCCGCGTCCAGGCCGCGGTCCTCCAGCACCGGCGGATGCAGCCCGCGGATCAGGTTCCGCAGCTCGGCCAGGGCCGCCTTGGCTTCCTCATGGGCCTCGGCGATGACCAGCTGGGCCTGCTCGGGCCCGGCCGGGTTGGCCCGGGCCATGCCGAGCTGGAGGGCCAGCGAGACCAGCCGCTGCTGGGTGCCGTCGTGCAGGTCCCGTTCCAGGCGGCGCCGTTCGGCGTCGGCCGCGTCCACCGCCCCGGCCCGGGTCCGGCTCAGCTGCTCGACCCGGAGCTGCAGTTCCTCGGCGCGGCTCGGGCCCAGCAGCGACCGGGCCACCTGTGCGTCCACCGCGCCGACCGCGGCGCTGAACCAGGGCGCGGCCGCCAGCGCCGCGATACCGGCCAGGGTCAGGTACCCGTCGAGCGGAATCCGGCCCAGCACCGGGACGTGGTGGACCGGGCTGAACGACTGGCCGCGGTACAGCAGGGTCCCGGGTGTCCGGGCCCAGGCCCAGGCGTACAGCAGCGTGTACGCGGCCCCGCCCAGCCACAGCAGGAACGCCAGCGCCGCCGCGGCGGCCAGGGCCGGGGCGGCCAGCAGGTGGTAGCCGGCCTGCTGCCAGATGGCCCGGGACCGGGCTGTGGCGATGAGCCCGTCCCAGCTCCACCGGTCCGCGATACCGGGCCGGGCCGGAATGTCCAGCCCGGCCGCCGCGCGCAGCCGGTGCCGCTGGATCCACGTGAGCAGCGGCAGCGCGGCGAACACGGCGGCCAGGCCGATCACCGCGAGCGGCACGGCCGCGTGGGACCCGTGGGCGGCCACTAGCGGCAGCAGGACCACGAGCAGCGCGATGATCTGCGCCGGGATCCCGCCCACCAGGAACAGAGCCTGGCGCCAGGCGGCCGGGGACCACGGCACCCGGCGATATCGCAGCGTAAGCCGGTCAGGACGATCGGCGACAAGGGCGGCCATGGCCCCACGGTACGGCTCCGGCGGCGGCCGCTCCATGCAGCGCGGTGCACGATCAGGGTGAAGCTAGCTGCACCCCGGATCCGGGACTGGGGCGCAATGTGCGCGGGGCCGGGACAGGCCATCCTTTCGGCATCCCCTAACGCAGAGAGGTCCCGATGCTGAGGCAAGCGATGGCTGGTGACGTGATCCGGCTCGACGCGGTGACCAAGACCTATCAGGCGGGTGCGGCGCCGGCGCTGGACGCGGTGCACCTCAGCGTGGCCGCGGGCGAGGTGCTGGCCGTCATGGGTCCGTCCGGCAGCGGCAAGTCCACTCTGCTCAACCTGGTCGCCGGGCTGGACCGGCCCAGCCAGGGCCAGGTCACCGTGGCCGGGCGGCGGATCGACAACCTGAGCGAGACCGCGCTGGCCCGGTTCCGGGCCCGGCACGTCGGGATCATCTTCCAGTTCTTCAACCTGCTCGACGACCTCACCGTCGAAGACAACGTGCTGCTGCCCGCCCAGCTGGCCGGGGCGTCCCGGCGGCAGGCCCGGGCCCGCGCGCAGGAGCTGCTGGCCCGGATGGGTATCGAGCGTTACCGCGACGCCTACCCGGCCCGCATGTCCGGTGGCCAGCGGCAGCGGGTGGCGATCGCCCGGGCCCTGGTCAACGCGCCGGAGCTGCTGCTGGCCGACGAGCCGACCGGGGCTCTGGACACCGCGACCGGGCAGGAAATCGCGGGCCTGCTCCGCGAGCTCAACCACGAGGGGCAGACCCTGGTCCTGGTCACCCACGACCAGGCGCTGGCCCGGCGGTTCGCGGCCCGCACCGTGCAGCTGGTGGACGGCCAGCTGGCGGCGGACAGCGCCGGGGTGCCGGCGTGAACCGGGGGCCCGGCGTGAGCCGGCCGCGGGCCGCGGCGCGCTGGCTGGCCGCGATCAGGACCGCGACCGGTGGTCTGCGCCGGCACAAACTGCAGGCGATGGTGATCGCGGCCGTGCTGCTGATCGCGACCGCCTCGGCCACGCTGGGGTTCGCGCTGCTGGCCGCGAGCAACGCCCCGTTCCGGCACGCGTTCAGCGCCCAGCGCGGCGCCGACGCCGCGGTCGCGGTGAACACCGCGCACGCCAGCCCGGCTCAGCTGGCCGCCACCACCCGGCTGCCCGGGGTCACCGCCGCGGCCGGGCCGTTCGCCACCGCCACCGTCACTGGCCAGGCCGACGGCCAGCCGCCCGCGCAGCTCACGCTGGCGGGCCGGGCCAGCCCCGGCGGCCCCGTGGACGACGTGGTCCTCAGCGCGGGGCACTGGCCCAGCCGCCCCGGCCAGCTGGTCCTTGACGGCCCCGCCGGGCCCACCGGCGGCGGTGGCCTCCAGCTCGGCAGCACCGTCACCGCCACCAGCCTGCCCGGCCACCCGACGCTCACCGTGGTCGGCTTCGCCAACTCGGTCACCAGCACCGCCGACGGCTGGGTCACCCCCGATGAAGCGGACCAGTTGCAGGTATCAGGGGCCCCGGCCAGCGCCCAGATGCTCTACCGGTTCACCCACGCGGGCAGTACTGCCCAGGTCCGGGCCGACGTGGCCCAGGTGACACGGGCGCTCCCGGCCGGCGCGGTGGCCGGGGCCTCATCCTGGCTCAGCGCGCAGGACGCGGAAACCAGCAACGGCTCAATCATGGAGCCGTTCGTGGTCGCGTTCGCCCTGATCGGCCTGATCATGGCGGTGCTCATCGTCGGCAACGTAGTCAGCGGGGCGGTGGTGGCCAGCTACTACCGGATCGGCGTGCTGAAGAGCCTGGGCCTGACCCCGGGGCAGGTCGTCGTGGCCTACCTGGGCCGGGTCGGCTGGCCCGCGCTGGGCGGCGCCCTGGCCGGGGTGGTGGCCGGTAACCTGCTGGCCCTCCCGGTGCTGAGTGATTCGGCCGGGGCCTACGGCGTCGGCCGCCAGTTCGTCCCGTGGTGGGCCTCGCTGGCCGCCCCGGCCGGGATGCTGGCCCTGACCGCGCTGGCCGCGGCCGGCCCGGCGCTGCGGGCCGGGCGGCTGTCGGCGGTGCAGGCCATCGCGGCCGGACGCGCCCCCCGGGCCGGCCATGGGTACGCCGCGCACCGGCTGGTGTCCCGGCTGCGGCTGCCCCGCCCGGCCGGCCTCGGCCTGGCCGCGCCGTTCGCCCGGCCGGCCCGGACCCTGGTCAGCCTGGCCGCCATCGCGTTCGGGGCCACGGCGGTGATCTTCGCGATCGGGCTGCACTCCTCGCTCAGCCGGGCCGAGCAGAGCCAGACCCACGCGGCCGCCGCCCCCGTGATCATGCAGGGCGAGGGAGGCGGCCCGAAGGGACCGCAGCAGTCGCCCGTGCAGCAGGAAGCGGCCATGGTCGCCGTGCTGCGGGCCCAGCCAGGCACCGCCCACTACGTGGCCGAGTACGGCAACCAGGTCACGGTGGCGGGCCTGTCCGGGGCGGTGTTCGCCACCGCCTACGGCGGCGACGCCTCATGGCTAGGCTTCGGCCTGATCAGCGGCCACTGGCCCAGCGGGCCCGGCCAGGTCGCCGTGAACACCGCGTTCCTGACCGAGAGCGGGCTGACTATCGGCAGCCCGTTCACCGTGATCACCGGCACGACCCAGACCACGGTGCGGGTCGCCGCGGAAGTGTTCGACCCCTCTAGCACCCCGGATGTGCTCGGCACCGCCCAGACCCTGCCCGGCGTGGCCATCGGCCAGAACCTGGAGCAGTACGACGTGGGCCTGACCCCAGGCACCAGCGTCGCCACCTACATGCGGGCGGTCAACCAGGCCCTCGGGTCCGGCAGCGCCTGGAGGGCCTACCCGCCGCAGGGCGGCCAGTTCTACAGCATCGCCAGCGCGCTGATCGGCCTGCTGGCCCTGATGGTCGCGGTCGCCGCCGGGCTGGGCGTGCTCAACACGGTGCTGATGACGACCCGGGACCGCCTGCACGACCTGGGTATCTACAAGGCCCTGGGGATGCGGCCGCGGCAGCTGCTGGTGATGGTGGTGTGCTGGGTGGCGGGCCCGGCCGTACTGGCCGGGCTGCTGGCCGCCCCGGCGGCGGTGGCCCTGAACTCGGCCACGGTGCGCGCCATGGCCGGGACCGCGCACACCGGCATCCCGGCCAGCTTCCTGCAGGTGTTCCCGCCGTCCCGGCTGGCCCTGCTGTCACTGGCGGCGCTGGTCATCGCGGCGGCCGGGGCGCTGCTGCCGGCCAGCTGGGCGGCCCGGGCCCGGGCCGCCGTGGCCCTGCGGACCGAGTGAGCGGCGGCGTAGCGTGGTCCCCGTGACGGAGGCGCCGGGGGCGAGCCGGCGGGTGGTGATCGCCGAGGATTCAGTGCTGCTCCTGGCCGGGCTGACCAAGCTGCTGGAAAGCGCCGGGTTCCAGGTCGTGGCCACCGCCGGGGACGGCGCCGCGCTGGTGGCCGCGGTCGAGCGGGAACAGCCGGACGTGGTCGTCGCCGATGTGCGGATGCCGCCCACCTTCACCGACGAGGGCATCCGGGCCGCCCTGGTCATCCGGGCCCAGTGGCCCGAGATCGCGATCTTGGTGCTGTCCCAGTACGTGGAGGAACGGTACGCCGCCGACCTGCTGTCCGCGCACACCCACGGGGTCGGCTACCTGCTCAAGGACCGGGTCGCCGACGTGGCCGAATTCCTCGACGCGCTGCGCCGGGTGGCCGCGGGCGGAACCGCCCTGGACCCGGAGGTGGTGGCCCAGCTGCTGGTGCGCCGGGGCGGCGACCCGCTGGGGAACCTGACCGACCGGGAACGCCTGGTGCTGGCCCTGATGGCCGAAGGCCGGTCCAACGCGGAGATCGGTACCACCCTGGTCATCACCGACAGCGCGGTCAGCAAGCACATCAACTCGATCTTCGCCAAGCTCGGCCTGTACCCGGGCGACGCCGGCCACCGGCGGGTGCTGGCCGTGCTGCGCTACCTCGGCGCCGGGCGGCCGGCCTGACCATGGTGGTCCGTCGGTGAGCTGGCTTCCTGAACCCACCCCGGCCGCGGTCGCGGCGGCGCTGCGGGTGGCCGCACCCGCACTGAGCGGGCTGCCGGTCACCCTCCCGGACCTGGGCGGCGGGGACGACCCGGTCTGGCGGTCGGTGAACGCGCCGCTCGGCGCGGGCTACTTCGCCCGCTTCGCCTGGTCGGAGCCGGCCGCGCGGCTCGTCCAGCGCGAGATCAGCGTGCTGGGCGCGCTGGCCCAGGCGCCGGCCGTGCCGTTCCTGCCCGAGGTGGTGGCGGCCGGCACCAGTCCGCTGATCCTGGTCACCAGGCGGGTGCCCGGGTCAAGCCTGTTCGCGGTGGCCGGCTCGATCAGCCTCGACCAGGCCGGCCAGCAACTGGCCCGGTTCCTGGCCGCCCTGCACCGTGACACCACCCGGCAGCGGGTTGAGGCCGCCACCGGCCCGGTCGCGGCCTGGTACCCGCTGGTCACCACCGATGCGCTGCGGGCGCGGCTCGGCCGCTGGGTGACCGCGGGTCAGCAGCGGGCCGTGGCGCGCTGGTGCGACTGGGCCGACCAGATCCTGGCCGGCCCGCGCCCGCCCACGCTCGTCCACGCCGACCTGCACGGCGACAACATGGTCTGGGACGGTGGCCGGCTGCGGGCAGTCCTGGACTTCACCAACGTCGGCACGGGCGAGCCCGAGTTCGACCTGCGGACCTTCCCGGGACCGGGCCTGGGGCCAGACCTTGAGCTGCTGACCGCGATCATCCGGCACTACCGGCCCCTGGCCGGGCGGGAACTGTCCCTGGACCGGGTGATGGCCTGGCACGTCCGCCAGGCTCTCGGCGACGTGCTGTGGCGGAGCGAAGCCGGCCTGCCGCTGGCCGATCGCCGAAGCCCGGGGGAGTGGGTCGCCGACCTGGAGGCCCGCCTCCGCGCCGCCCGGTCCGTCTCCTGCTGACCTGCTGGCCCCTGGTGAGCAGCTGGTCAGGGCAGCTCGGCCGGGCCTTCGGTCACCGGCAGGCCCAGCTGGGCGGCGATCTCGGCCATGATGTCCTGCACGGCCACGGTGGCGTCCAGCGGCATGACCTCGCTCTCGGTGTGCCCGGCGGCCACGCAGGCGGTGACCTCGGCCAGTTCGTGGGCGTACCCGGCCCCGGTCGGCGCGGCGGCGATGGTTTCCGGGTCGTGGCCGGGCCGGTGCAGCACGATCCGGGACGGGTAGTGGAACCGCGGTGGCACCTCGATCCATCCGCCGGTGCCGAGCACCCGCGCCTCCCCGGGCGCCGGGCTGAGCAGCGAGGCGAACAGCAGCGCCGAGCGGCCGCCCGGATAGCGCAGCAGCACGGACTCCTCCAGATCGGCGCCGCTGGCGTGCAGCGTCCCGTGGGCCACCACCGACTCCGGGGTGCCGAGCAGCATCTGGGCGAACGAGACCGGATAGACACCGAGGTGGAACAAAAGGCCGTCACCGCGGGCCGGGTCGAACGACTGCGTCGCCGGGTTCACCGGCTGCCGTAGCCCGAGGTCCGCGGTCACCGCGCGCACTTCGCCGATGGCCCCGTCGGCCACCAGCGCGCGCAGCCGGGCCACGGCCGGATGGAACCGGGTCCACATGGCTTCCATGGCGAAGCGGCCGGCGGCGTGCGCCGACGCCACGATCTCGCGGGCCGCGGCCGGGGTGACCGTGAACGACTTCTCGACCAGGACCGCCTTGCCGTGGGCCAGGGCGGCCAGGGCCAGCGCCCGGTGCTGCGGATGCGGGGTGGCCACGTAGACCACATCCACGTCCGGGTCGGCGACCAGGGCCCGGTAGGAGCCGTGCGCGGCCGGCGTCAGCCCGGGCCCGGCCAGCGGGGCGTGCTGGGCGGCGAACGCGGCGGCCCGCCCGGCCGAACGGGAGCCGACGGCGGTCAGCACCGCGCCCGGTACGTAGGCCAGGTCGGCCAGCACCTTGCTGGCCACCGGCCCCGGCCCGGCTACACCCCATCGGATGGTCATGTCGGCTCGTGTCCTTTCGCGGGAAAGTGATGACACCTGGCGCTGCGGCTGGCCAGGGCCGCCCCCCAGCCCGGGGGACCGCTGACGGTCGGCCCAGAGTGCGAATTACCTGCGAAATAGGGCAATCTGGCTTCTCCGCAG
The DNA here is from genome assembly GCA_036497405.1 of Streptosporangiaceae bacterium. GTDB lineage: Bacteria > Actinomycetota > Actinomycetes > Streptosporangiales > Streptosporangiaceae > Bog-532. The sequence continues at coordinate 12,116 of DASXJM010000751.1, forward strand.
CAGCGTGTCAGCATCTAGCAGAGGGCGCCGGCGCGCACAAGCTTGAACAGACCTTGTGCGGTTCTGGGGAGCCGTAGATCATAGGGAACATTCACCCACCAACTCGGCGATCCCGCACAGAGGTAGGTCAAGCATGCAAACCGTCCGATTGTGGGCCCTGGCCGGGGGCGCTGGCGTGGCGATATCACTCGCCGCGGCGATGGCCGGGACCGCAACCGCCGCGACTGCGGCGACGCCCGGTGCCTCACCCTCACCTAGCATCTCCCAGCTGAGCGCGAGCCAGGTCAAGACCTTCTCGTCCGGCAAGCAAGAGTCCATGGTGGTCGTGTTCGACAACCAGCTCTCCAGCACGCCGGCCAACAAGGCTCACCAGAGCGCCCGAAAGGCCGCGGCCGCCTCGATGCAGGCCCCGCTGGTGTCCCAGCTGAAGCAGGTCGGCGCCACCCACATCACGGGCCTGTCGCTGCTCAACGCGGTCGCGGCCACCATGCCGGCGTCTGAGGCCAAGGCTCTCAGCCACGCCGCGGGGGTCAAGGAGGTCGTTCCGGACGGGACGATCATCATCGGGGATGCCAACTCGACCGCGAAGCAGGCCGCCGCGGCTCAGGTGCAGAAGCAGGCCATCCCGGCCACCGCCTCCGACGGGCAGCAGCTGTGCAGCAGCTCGCCGAGTAAGCCGCTGACCGAGCCCGAGGAACTGAACAGCATTCACGCCCAGCAGGCGGCCACGATCGCCACCGGTAAGGGCGTCATCGTCGGCAACGTCGACGCCGACACGCTGGCCGGTAACCCCAACCTGATCCGGCCCGACGGGTCGCACGTGATCATCGACGCGCCGGACCCGACCGAGAACGTCTTCAGCGACGAATTCAACGGCGACGTGTCCACCATCGGCGCCCAGGGCACGGTCACCTACACCTATGCTTCCCAGCTGCCGTTCTCGAACATCCCGGCCAGCTGCACCTTCCGGATCGTCGGCGACGCCACCGGCGCCTCCATCCTGCAAACCGGTGCGTTCTCCGACACCAACTCGGCCGGCCAGATCGTGGCCCCGGAGTCCCAGGTCATCGCGGCACTCCAGGCGGCGGCCGAGGACGGCGCCAATGTCGTGTCCGAGTCCTACGGCTACGGCGCCCTGCCGAATGCCGCGGACGACCTGCTCGCCCCGACCAACGACGCGATGGTCGCGGCCGGCGTGACCGTGGTCGAGAGCTCCGGTGACAGCGGCTCGTCCGGTACGGTCGAGGCCCCGGCCGACGACCCCAACGTCATCGACGTCGGCGGCACCAACGATCTGCGCTTGCTGGCCCAGGCCGATGGCTACACCAAGGGCTGGCTGGACGACCGCATGACCACCCTGTCCTCGGGTGGCACCGCGCCCAACGGCCGGGTTGTCGACCTCGTCGCCCCCGGTTACCTGGGTCTCGCGGCCGCCGGGGCCGGGCAGGACCCGCCGCTTCCGACCGAGGCATTCGGCGGGACCAGCCAGTCGGCCCCGTTCGTGTCCGGTGCTGCCGCCGATGTGATCCAGGCCTACCGGGACACCCACAGCGGCGCCAGCCCGACACCGGCCCAGGTCAAGCAGATCCTCACCAGCACCGCCACCGACATCGGCGCTCCCTCCGACCAGCAGGGCGGCGGGCTGCTGAACATCTACGCCGCGGTCCAGGCCGCGCGGCAGATGCCGGGCACGACGCAGAGCCACGCCAGCGGCTCCGCCGTGGTGGCCACCCCCAGCCAGGTTGACGTGCAGGCCGCGGGCGGGTCCACCGTGCACACCTCGGTGTCGCTGTACAACGCCTCGTCCAGTACTGAGAAGGTGTCCGGCCGCTACCGCGTGCTTGGCAACGAGACGGCCTTCGGCCGGCCCGTGACCGAGAACGTCACCGCCCCGGCCGCCGGCGCGTCGATTCCGCCGCAGGGCGCGACCGCGGCGGCCCCGGTCAAGTTCAACGTGCCCCGGGGGGTCGACGTCCTGGACGCCGACATGCGCTGGCCGGATCCGACCAACAATGATGTCAACATCCTGTCGTTCATCCTGACCGACCCGTCCGGGAAGCTGGCCCAGTCGTCCTACGACTACGGTGCCGCCAACGGCCCCAACGCCAGCCCCGACATCCAGCACGCCACCGTCCAGCGACCGGCGGCCGGCACCTGGACGGCCCAGATCGTGTGGGCTGACGGCCGTGGCCACGTCCAGTCTCCGCCCAACACCCCCGGGACCTACCGCGGGCCGGTGACCTTCCAGGCCAGCGGCCAGAACTTCACCACCGCTCCGGCGACCGGATCCGTCACCATCGCGGCGCACCACTCGGCCACCGTGCCGCTGGCCGTCGCGATGCCCAGGGCCCCCGGCGACGCCCCCGAGTCCGTGCAGTTCTCGGGCTCCGGCGGCCTGGCCAGCTCGCTGCCGATCGCCCGCCGGGTCCTGATCCCGTCCGGCGGGGGCGCGTTCGTGGCCCCGCTGACCAGCTCGGTGTCCCGCGGCCCCGGGCAGATCAAGACGTTCTACGTGAACGTCCCTCAGGGGAAGAAGGACCTGGACGTCTCCTTCTACGCGCCGGATCACGCCAGCAACGACCCGGTGACCTACTACCTGGTCTCGCCCGCTGACCGTGATCCCAGCATCCCCGAATCGGGCAACATCCAGGTCAGCGCGGTCGACACCACACCCACCGCCAACAACCCGACGGGCCGCGCCTCACTGATCGCCACCGACCCCGAGCCGGGCCTGTGGGAGATCGACGTGATGCAGAACGCCACCACCGACGGGACAACGTTCCTCAATCCTGTCGTCGGCGTCCTGGCCTACAACCAGCTCGGGCACTTCTCCGAGACTGGCCTGCCCACCTCGGCGTCGACCACCATCGCGACCGGGGCCAGCGTCCCGGTCACGGCCACCGTCACCAACACCACCAACCACGTCGGCTACTTCGAGCTGGTGCCGTCGGGTACCGACATCACCGGCGGTAACACCGCCACGCCGCTCGAACTGCAGCCCGGGCAGACCGGAAAGCTGACGGCGACGCTGTCGCCCACGGCCGCCGCGGGTACCGCGGTCACCGGCACGCTCAGTGTGTTCGACTCAACCGACTGGGGCGGCAGCGACCCCATCGGGTTCCCTGATTCCTTCTCCGACTGGCACGATTTCGCCTACGCCTACACCGTCGGGAGCTGACCTGAGCGGTTAGCACCGGCAACAGCGGCGCGGCCCGGTCCCCACCAGGGACCGGGCCGCTCCCATGTGCTCAGCGTTCGTAGGTGCCGGTCAGCCGGCCCCGCGCGATCACCGGGGCGGTGAGGGCGGACAGGAGAGCGCGGGGCCGGGTCCGGTCCACCGCCGCCCCGTCCGCGCTGCTGCTCACGGGCTGGGACAGCGCGAACAGCTGGAACGTGTACCGGTGCGGCCCGTGGCCCTTGATCGGTTCGGGGCCGTGATAGCCCCGGCCGATGGTGGAGCGCAGGATCCGCACCCCGGCGGCCGGCTCGCGGGCCGACAGGGCCCCCGGCGGCAGCTGGCCGGGGGAGTCGAGCCGGGACGGGTCGATGAGCACCAGGCAGTGCACGGCAGGCTTGGGAGTGGGGACGTCAAGGTCCTCGACCACCAGGATCAGCTCGGCCGTACCGGGCGGGGGAGGGCTCCAGGTCAGCTGGGGGGACAGGTTCCGCCCGCCGATCCGCTTCCCGGCGTGATCGGCCGGTATTGGTTCCCCGTCCCCGAAGTCGCCGCTGGTCACGCTCAGCTCTTCGGGGGCCTGCAGGTTGGAGCGCTGCCACGCCGAGTGGGCGTCACGGGACCGGCGGTTCCTGAGCAGGGTGCCGAGCACGGTCATGGTCTCTCCAAGCTCATCGGGTCACGGTCACAGCGACTGCCCCAGGCGCTCGATCAGCGGCGCCGCCGCCATCAGCTGCCGCAGCTCAGCGGCACTGAACCCGGTGGCCAGGGCACTGGTCAGCAGCTCGGTGCGCGCATCATGCTGGTGCCTGAGCGCCGTCCGGCCCGCTGAGGTGGCGGACAGGATCGCCCGGCGGCCGTCAGCCGGGTCGGATCGGCGTTCCAGCAGGCCGCGGGCTTCCAGCGTGCTCAGGGTCGCTCCTACCGACTGCACACTGATCTGCTCGGCCCGGGCCAGCTCGGTCACGGTGGCCGGCCCTTCCTGGGCCAGCCGCTTGAGCACCGACGCCTCCGGCAAGGTCAGGCCGCCCTCGGGCGGCAGCTGGCGCAGCC
>DASXJM010000752.1:0-9988 GCA_036497405.1 Streptosporangiaceae bacterium
TCGGGCGACTGCGCGCCGATCGACACCGACACGCCACAGGAGGCGCCGTCGAAGCCCTTGGCCGAGGAGTCGTAGCCGATCTCGAGGATCTTCTCCCGGATGAGGCCGGGGATGTCCACGTAGGTCCGGGTGGTCACCTCGCCGGCCACGTGCACCTGCCCGGTGGTGATGAGGGTCTCGACGGCGACCCGGCTCTCAGTGTCGTCCTTGATCATCGCGTCGAGGACTGCGTCACTGATTTGGTCGGCCATCTTGTCCGGATGACCCTCAGTTACCGACTCGGAAGTGAAGAGGCGACGTGCCACGAGTTTCCCTTTTCTTCTGTGCGGGCCCGATTGCCCGACCCGGCAGATTTTGGCCGAAGTTTATCCACGATCACGTCACCAGCGCCGGGTACGCGGTCAAGGACTCCCGAAACGTGATCCGTGACTGACCGCGTTTGATACCGCTGCACGGCCCGGGTAAGGCTACCTTTGTGCCGGGTTCAGCGCCAACCGGCCCGCGGCCCGGCCCGCAGTACGGCCCGCGGGACGGCCGCCGGTCAGCCGAAACGGGCCACGACCAGATCCCAGACCCGGTCGGCCAGCTCCTGCTTGGGTGCCCTTTTGATCTCGGTGCTCGAGCCGTCGGCGGCCAGGACCACGGCCTCGTTGTCGGGCGTGCCGAAGGCCAGGCCGTCGCCGACCCGGTTCACGACCAGCAGGTCGCAGCCCTTGCGGGCCAGCTTGGCCCGGCTGGCGGCCAGGTCGAGCTGGGTTTCGGCGGCGAAGCCCACCACCAGCTGGCCCGGGGACCGGCGGGCGGACAGTTCGGCCAGGATGTCGGGGTTCTGCACCAGCTCGATCGGGGCGGGCGCGGAACCGTCCTTCTTGATCTTGGCCGGCTGGCGGTCGGCGGGCCGGAAGTCGGCCACGGCCGCGGCCATCACCACCGCGTCGGCGCTGGCCGATTCGGCCAGCATGGCCTCGTGCAGCTGCCGGGCGGACGTGACGCGGATCACCTGGCTGCCCGCGGGGTCGGGCAGCGACACGTTCGCGGCGACCAGGGTCACCTTGGCCCCCCGGGCCACCGCGGTCTCCGCGAACGCGTAGCCCTGACGGCCCGAGGACCAGTTGCCGAGGAACCGCACCGGATCGAGCTCTTCGCGGGTGCCCCCGGCCGACACCACGACCCGGCGGCCGGCCAGGTCGAGCCCGAGCCCGGCCGTGCCCCGGGCCAGCAGCCGGACGGCGGCGGCGAAGATCTCGGCCGGCTCAGGCAGGCGGCCGGGCCCGGAGTCGGCTCCGGTCAGCCGGCCGCGGGCCGGATCGAGCACCACCGCGCCGCGTTCCCGCAGCAGCGCCACACTGGCCTGAGTGGCGGGGTGTTCCCACATCTCGGTGTGCATGGCCGGGGCGTACAGCACCGGGCACCGGGCGGTCAGCAGCGTCGCGGTCAACAGGTCGTCGGCCCGGCCCGCGGCCGCACGGGCCAGCAGGTCGGCCGTTGCCGGGGCTACCACGACCAGGTCGGCGGTCTGCCCCAGCCGGACGTGCGGAACCTCGTTGACCCCGGTCCACACGTCGGTGGTGACCGGCTGACCGGACAGCGCAGCCCAGGTTGGCTCGCCCACGAAACGCAGGGCGTCCGGGGTCGGGATGACCCGAACCCGGTGACCGCTTTCGGTCAGCCTGCGGAGCAGCTCACACGCCTTGTAGGCCGCGATGCCCGCCGATACGCCCAGGATGACCTGGGGCTGCGATGCCACGGCAGTTCCGCCTGGTCAGCGGTTGCTAAGTCAGGCCTCGTCGGTGCGCTCGACCGAGAGGAGTCCGTCACGGACCTCGCGGAGCGAGATCGACAGCGGCTTCTCCTGGACCCGGGTCTCCACCAGCGGGCCCACGTACTCCAGCAGGCCTTCGCCCAGCTGCGAGTAGTACGCGTTGATCTGGCGCGCCCGCTTCGCGGCCATGATCACGAGCTGGTACTTGCTGTCCACGACGTTGAGAAGATCGTCGATCGGCGGGTTAATGATGCCATCGGCGGCGGGAGTCCCTGCCACGTCACGCCTTTCGTTGTCACGGTGTTAGCCGAGTTGGGGCCTCATCGGGAGCCCGATGAGCCAAAGCCCAAGGCTACCAGCTGTTCACACACTTGCTGGACCGATGTGTTGACCAGGGTGAGGTCGAATTCGCTCTCGGCCGCCAGCTCCAGCCGGGCCGCGTCCAGGCGGCGTTCGACGACCTCGGGAGGCTCGGTGCCACGGCCGGTGAGCCGCCGCACCAGTTCGTCCCAGGACGGCGGGGCCAGGAACACCAGGCGCGCGTCCGGCATGCTCTTGCGGACCTGCCGGGCGCCAGCGAGATCGATCTCGAGCAAGCACGGAATGCCCGCCGCGAGTTTCTCCTCGAGCGGCTTTCGCGGAGTTCCGTACTTATTTCCGGCGAACTCCGCCCATTCCAGTAGCTCGCCGCGCTCGACCAGCCGGTCGAATTCGGCCTCGTCGACAAAGAAATATTCACGACCGTCGGCTTCACCGGGCCGCGGCGCGCGCGTCGTAACCGAGACCGAGAGCCACAGGTCGGGATAGCACCGCCGCAGCTCCGCGACAACCGTGCTCTTCCCGACCCCGGAGGGCCCGGAGAGCACGGTCAGCCGGGAGAACTTCCGCATGGTACGGCAGTATCCACTGCCGGGCCTCGCGGCTCCGCCGGGGGTGGCGGAGTCGCAGCGTTAGTTCCGGACCGGTCGACCATGCCCCCGTACCCGCCCCCGGATTCTGCAGTTTGTTACTTGAGTGCTGCGTACTAGTTTGCGGACCCGGCTCAGATGTCCGAGCCGAACTCGTGCTCGAGCGCCGAGCGCTGGTTCGCCCCCAGACCGCGGACCCGGCGGGACTCGGCGATGCCGAGCCGTTCCATGATCTGCTTGGCGCGAACCTTGCCGACGCCGGGCATCGACTCAAGCAGAGCCGAGACCTTCATCTTGCCAATCACGTCATCGGTAGAGCCTTCCTTGATGACGTCGGAGAGAGTGGTGGCTCCGCGCTTGAGGCGATTCTTCACCTCGGCGCGTTCTTTGCGTGCTCTGGCCGCCTTCTCCAAGGCTGCCGCGCGCTGATCAGGAGTGAGGGGAGGAAGAGCCACTCGAGGTCACCTCGGGGTTTCGTTGGGAAAAACGTTGTGGCGGTGAAACTAGCGAGTAAGAGTACCTTTCGGCAACGCGAATCCCCGTTTATGTCACAATAAATTTAAGGATATTACTCTAGGTGATCGTAAGATTACGAAGAGCAAGCAATCAACGGTCACACGGGCTCCGCTCACCGGCTGGCAACGGCCGAAAGTGTCGGTCGATCCTGGTGTCAAGGCCACCACGATAAGCCGTCCATGGCAAGAGTAAGCCAGCGGCCGCCGTTCTTGAACAACTGTCCAGAGATTAGTTCCGGCCGACGCGTCCAATCGCTACTGGGCTGCCTTACACACTGTCGGGCGGGTGCGCACCCCGTCTCGCATGAACGATTTGACGGCTGCCGATGCGCATATGATGACAACCCTTGGGCACGGAAGCGGTTACGCCATACCGCAGTGCTTACTGTACGGCTAACTGTTCGGGTTACTTCACCGGTTAGTTGACACTGTCACCGGGTTGAGTGCGTCACCGACTGACATGGCCAACGTGATGCAATCCCAGGGAAACGGATACGCTACCGCCGTTCCGGGCCGGGTAAATATTTTACGTTTCAACACCAAGTCGATCCTATGGTGTTGACAATGATGTGCATACGAATCGCGTTCTGCGCTTGCCGACTTGCGAGGCTTAGCGCACCGGCTTACGCCATCGGCTTACGGCGTCGGCTTACCGGCAGAGGTGTTGCGCGGCCCTTACCCCATGGGGCTGATGGGCGCGCGGAGACAATTCAGCGTGGCTGCCGGCCGACGGGTCAGCGCCTGCCGGTGGTGGCCGGGGGTCAGTGGGTGGCCGCGGCGGGGGGTGGGGCGGCCAAGGCCAGGCGGCGCAAGGACGCGGCCACCGTGGCCGCGGCGGCACCCGGGTCGGGCGCGGCGGTGATGGGGCGGCCGATGACCAGCAGGTCCGAGCCGGCCCGGATCGCTTCTTCGGGGGTGGCCACCCGGGCCTGGTCGTGGGTGGCGGCTCCGGCCGGGCGGACGCCCGGGGTGATCAGCGTGATGTCCGGCCCGACCTCGGCGCGGACCGCACTGACCTCCTGGGGGGAACACACCAGCCCGCGGGCGCCGGCCTCGACGGCCAGCGTGGACAGCCGCAGCACGGTGTCGTGCACGCTGCCGGTGACGCCGATCAGCCCCAGTTGCTCCTCGCTGAGCGAGGTCAGCAGGGTCACGGCGGCGATCATGGTGTCCGGGGCGGCCTCGGACGCGGCCCGGATGACGTCAGGGCCCCCGCTGGCGTGCACGGTCAGCAGGTCCGGGTGCAGGCGGGCCACGGTCCGGGCCGAACGGGCCACGGTGGCCGGGATGTCGTGCAGCTTGAGGTCGAGGAAGACCCGGACGGCGCTGGCGCCCCGGATCGAGGCGACCACATCGGGGCCGTAACGCAGGTACAGCTCGAGGCCGATCTTGACCGTGCTGACGTGCGGCGTCACCAGGTCAGCCCAGAGGGCGGCCGTTTCCAGATCGGGTGCGTCCAGTGCCACGGCGACTGGCGCGGGGTTGTTCAAGGCCACTCCTTCGGCTCGTGCTGTCCGATTGCATTGAGTTGCCCGGCTGGGTTTCCCAGCCGAGTTGCCCAGCTGAGCCGTTCGCTTGAGTTGTCCAGCTGGGGCCGTCGCGGTACCCCGGATCCACGGCGGCTTGTTAACGCTCACACTGTCGGTGTCCCGGGCCCTCGCGGTGACAAATGCCGGGATTGTGATGTGCAGGCCTCAGCCGGTGCCCGCCGCTGACCTCGCCTAGCCGGGCACCTCGAGGCCGTACCCGAGAGTAATGCACGCCGGCGCTCCGCGCCCCGCCCATCGGAGTTCCAGTCCAGGCTGTCACTTGCGTCCCTCCCCTACCACCGTCGCGTGGTCAGGCCGGGAGAAGCACGCGGCGGCACTGGTAGGTGTACCCACCTGTACGCAGGCCCGCCCCTGCGAGATTGAACGTTCTCGCGGCCGGGTCGCAGCCGCCAGCCCGGCGTTAAGGAACACTTTTGTGCACATGCTGCACAAAAGCGTTCCCGAACCGGGGGCGCCAGCGCCGGGGCGCGGGGGCGTCGGGCGAGGTGGCGGGGGCGGGGGCGTCAGGCGAGGCGGCGGGGCGGCGGGGGGTCAGGCGAAGTGGCGGGGGCGGAAGGCGAGGTCGGGGTGGGGCTGATGGGCCAGGCCGGTGAGGCCGGCCAGGCGGTCGAGGCCGCGGGCGGCCAGTTCGTCTTCCAGTTCGCGCTGGATGCGGGCGCAGGCGGAGGGGTCGTGGAAGATGACGGTGCCCACCGCGACCACGGTGGCACCGGCCAGGATCAGTTCCAGGGCGTCGCGGCCGGTGCGGACGCCGCCGATGCCGATGATGGGCACCTCGGGCAGGGCCCGGCGGGTGCGCCAGATGCACCGGACCGCGATCGGCCGGATGGCCGGGCCGGACAGGCCGCCCATCCCGCCGGCCAGGGCCGGGCGCATGGTGGTGGTGTCGATGACCATGCCCGGCACGGTGTTGATCATGGACAGGGCGTCGGCCCCTGCGGCGACGCAGGCGCGGGCCACGGTCACGATGTCGGGGACGTCCGGGGCCAGCTTGGCGATGACCGGGATGTCGTAGCGGGTCGCGGCGCGGACGGCCTCGGCGACCTGGGCGGCGGTGTCGGGTTCGGCGGCGAAGTCGCGGCCGCGGCCTTCCACGTTGGGGCAGGACAGGTTGAGCTCGATGGCGGTGACCCCGGCCGCGTCGGACAGCCGGGCGGCCAGTTCGGCGTACTCCCCGACCGTGCTGCCCGCGATCGACACCACGGCCCGGGCGCCCTGGGACAGCAGCCAGGCCAGGTCACGCTGAAGGAACGCGTCGATGCCGGGGCCCTGCAGGCCAACCGAGTTCAGCAGTCCGCTGGCGGTCTCGGCGGTGCGCGGGGTGGGCCGCCCCGCCCGCGGTTCGATCATGATCGACTTTGTGGTGACCGCGCCGATCTTGGCCACGTCGATGTACTGGGCCAGTTCGCGGCCGGTGCCCGCGCAGCCGGCCGCGGTCAGGATCGGGGTCGGCAGCTCGACGTGACCGAGGCGGGTCCGCAGGTCAACGGCCATGGCCGGTCCCCCGGGCCCACCGTGGCGTCTGGTTCAGCCGGGGCTCCTGAGGCGTGCGTGCCTGGGGCGGGCGGGGCACGCGAGGCTGCTGAGGCGGCTGGGACTGTCGTGGTGCTTGGGACTCGCGGGGGTTCTGGGGTCTACGGGGGTTCTGGGACTCGCGGGGGTTCTGGGGTCCGCGGGGGTGCTGGGACTCGCGGGGGTTCTGGGGTCCACGGGGACTCTGGGGTCCACGGGGGCTCTGGGACTCGCGGGGGCTTTGGGGTCCGCGGGAGCCTTGGGGGCGCCGGGCCGCGGGCACACCGGGGTCCTGGGCGGGCACGGGGTGGGGCGGCTTCCAGCCGGGGGCGCCCAGGGCGTCGAAGGGGATCGTGCCGACGTCGTCCCAGCGGACCAGGTCGGCCCGGAAGACCGGGCCGTCGGTGCAGGCCCGCACGATCCGGGTCACGCCGTCGGAGCCGACCACCGGCAGGACGCAGCTCATGCACACGCCGGTGCCGCACACGGTCGGCTGTTCCACCAGGACCTGCACGGGCAGGTCGTACCGGCTGGCCAGGGCGACCACCTCGCGCAGCACGGGCAGCGGCGCGGACGCGTAGATGAGGTCGGTGCGGGCCTCGTGGATGACCTGGGCCAGCTTGTCGGTGATGATCCCGCGCGAGCCCAGCGTCCCATCTTCGGTGGTGATGATGGTGCTGCGGGCGGTGCGCCGGGCCCGCAGGGCGCCGAACACCCGGTCGGCGCTGGCCGCGCCGAGCATGAAGTCGATCTGGCTGCCGCGCTCGCGGAGCCGGTCGGCCAGCGGGAACAGGGCCGTGCTGCCGTGCCCGGCCCCCAGCAGCAGGCAGCTGACCGCCTCCCGGGGCACCGGGAACGGCCGCCCCAGCGGGCCGACCACGTCCAGCAGGTCCCGGCTCCGCCGCTCGGTCAGCCAGCGGGTGCCGGGCCCGTCGGCCTCGAAGATGAACTCCACCGTGCCGCCGTGGTCCGGGTTCACGTCGTGGATGGCGAAGGCCCGGCGGCCCAGGGTGGCCGAGTCGGGGCCGCCGACCGCGACGGTGAGGAACTGGCCGGGCCGGAACTGGTTGGCGATGGCCGGGGCGACCATGGTCAGGGCGTGGTAGGCCTCGACCCGGCGCACGGTCAGCACCGGACCGCTGACCTGAACCGGTGCCACTGTGCCCTGCCCTTTCTGGTTGCCGTCAGTCACCCGGGTTGCGCAGGCGCTCGGCGTGCTCCTGCAGCGACCGGACGCCGACCTCGCCCCGGATGATGGCCTCAATGCCCTGCACCGCCGCGCCCAGCCCGGGCACGGTGGTCACGACCGGGACCCCGCGACGGACGGCCGCGGTCCGGATCTCGTAGCCGTCGAGCCGCGGGCCGGTGTGGCCCGGGCTGCCGAACGGGGTGTTGACGATGAGGTCCATCTCCCCGTCCAGGATCCGGGTCACCACGGTGGGCTCACCGTCCGGACCGGGGCCGTCGCTGTGCTTACGGACGATCTTGGCACGGACGCCGTTGCGGCGCAGCACCTCGGCGGTGCCTTCGGTGGCGCAGATCTCGAAGCCGAGGTCGGCCAGGCGCTTGACCGGGAACACCATCGAGCGCTTGTCCCGGTTGGCCACCGACACGAACACCCGGCCCTTGACCGGCAGCGACCCGTAGACGGCGGCCTGCGACTTGGCGTAGGCGGTGCCGAACACCTCGTCGATACCCATGACCTCGCCGGTGGAGCGCATCTCCGGGCCGAGCACGGTGTCGACGCCCTCGCCCTGGGTGTTGCGGAACCGGCCGAACGGCAGCACCGCCTCCTTGACCGCCACCGGGGAGTCCAGCGGCAGCGTGCCGCCGTCCCCGGTGGCCGGGAGCAGCCCCTCGGCCCGTAGCTCGGGAATGGTGGCGCCCAGCATGACCCGGGCCGCCGCCTTGGCCAGCGGGACCGCGGTGGCCTTGGACACGAACGGCACCGTGCGGGAGGCCCGCGGGTTGGCTTCGAGCACGTAGAGGACCCCGGCGGCCAGGGCGTACTGCACGTTGAGCAGGCCGCGGACCCCGACCCCGGACGCGATCCGGCGGGTGGCGTCGCGGATGGACTCGATGTCGGCCCGGCCCAGCGTGATCGGCGGCAGCGCGCAGGCCGAGTCGCCGGAGTGGATACCGGCCTCCTCGATGTGCTCCATCACGCCGCCCAGGAACAGGTCCTCGCCGTCGTACAGGGCGTCCACGTCGATCTCGATCGCGTCGTCCAGGAACCGGTCGATCAGGACCGGGTGCTCGGGGCTGGCCTGGGTGGCCCGGCGCACGTAGGCGGCCAGGGTGTCGTCGTCGTAGACGATCTCCATGCCGCGGCCGCCGAGCACGTAGGACGGCCGGACCAGCACCGGGTAGCCAATCTCGCCGGCCACCGCGGTGGCCTCCTCGACCGAGGTGGCGGTGCCGTAGCGGGGCGCGGGCAGCCCGGCCGCGGCCAGCACGTCGGCGAACGCGCCGCGGTCCTCGGCCAGGTGGATGGCCTCGGGGCTGGTCCCGACGATGGGCACCCCGGCCTTCTCCAGCGCGCGGGCCAGGCCGAGCGGGGTCTGCCCGCCGAGCTGCACGATCACCCCGGCCAGCGGACCGCTCTCCTGCTCGGCGTGCACCACCTCGAGCACGTCCTCCAGGGTCAGCGGTTCGAAGTACAGCCGCCCGGAGGTGTCGTAGTCGGTGGAGACGGTCTCCGGGTTGCAGTTGACCATCACGGTCTCGTAGCCGGCGTCGGCCAGCGCGAACGACGCGTGCACGCAGGCGTAGTCGAACTCGATGCCCTGGCCGATCCGGTTCGGCCCGCTGCCCAGGATGATCACCTTGGGCCGGTCCCCCGGCGGCACCTCGGACTCGTCGTCGTAGGTGGAGTACAGGTAGGGCGTCCGGGCCGCGAACTCGGCGGCGCAGGTGTCGACACTGTGGTAGACGGGGCGCACGCCCAGGCCCCAGCGGACCTCACGGACCCCGGCCTCGGTCATCCCGCGCAGCTGGCCGATCTGGGCGTCCGAGAACCCGGCCCCCTTGGCCAGCCCGAGCACGCCAGGGTCCATGCCCTGACCGCGCCGGACCTGGCCGGCCACGTGCTCGATGTAGGCGATCTGCTCCACGAACCAGGGGTCGATGCCGCTGGCCGAGACGATCGCGGCCACGCTCATCCCGGCCCGCAGAGCCTGGTGGATGGTGACCAGCCGGCCGTCGTGCGGGGTGGCCACCCGGCGCAGCAGCTCGGACTTGTCGCCGGGCTCATCGGCCCAGCTGAACGAGGAACCCGGCGACTCCATCGAGCGGAGCGCCTTGTTCAGCGCCTCCGGGAACGAGCGGCCGATGGCCATGGCCTCGCCGACCGACTTCATGTGGGTGGTCAGCCCGGTGTCGGCGCCGGGGAACTTCTCGAACGCGAACCGCGGGGTCTTGACCACCACGTAGTCGAGGGCGGGCTCGAAGCTGGCCGGGGTCTGCCCGGTGATGTCGTTCGGGATCTCGTCCAGGGTGTAGCCGATGGCCAGCTTGGCCGCGATCTTGGCGATCGGGAAGCCGGTGGCCTTGGAGGCCAGCGCCGAGGAGCGGGACACCCGGGGGTTCATCTCGATGACGACCATCCGGCCGGTCAGCGGGTTGACCGCGAACTGGATGTTGCAGCCGCCGGTGTCGACCCCGACCGCGCGGACGATGGCGATGGCGGTGTCCCGCATCCGCTGGTACTCGCGGTCGGTGAGGGTCATGGCCGGGGCGACC
>DASXJM010000753.1:0-10708 GCA_036497405.1 Streptosporangiaceae bacterium
ACCACCAGCCAGGAGACCAGGAACAGCTCCTGGGTCGATTGCGCAGCCGCTGCGGTGATGCCGAACCAGTTGTGGGTGAGGCCCAGCACCAGCACTGCGTAGCTGAACCAGAAGCCGGCGAAGATGCCGAGTACGGCGGCCACCGCGTTCTGTCCGAGCGACGCGGCCCAGATGGTGGAGAGGATCAGGCCGACCGCGGTCGCGGCCAAGATGATCGGCAGTGACGCCCCGGTCGCGGTAGCGGGGACTACCCCCACCAGCACCAGGCCCAGGGCCGTGGCGCCGGCGATGAAGACCGGCAGGCCCAGCATGAGCGGGTCGCCGAACATCGGGCCGGTCGCGGCCTGTTCGGTCAGTTCCTGGGCTTCGGTGACCTCGACGGTGCCGGCCCGTCCGGATTCGTTGGCGCTTGAGTCCACAGCGGCCATTGCTGCTCCTTTGCTCGGAAGGCTGGTTGCCCCGCTGCGTACGCGGGCCCTATGGCATCCGTACCTCCGCTATGACCTGCTGGTTTTCTCACTTTGAACCATGGTCGGGTACGCCGGTCCGATTTGTCCGCTCTCGCGTCGCTGGGCTGATCGTTCAAGCAGTGGCCCACCTGGGGTGATCATGAACCGCTGCCAGCGGGGAACGATGAGGGTGTGGCCGACAGCGACCGGATCCGGGCGGCGGCCGACCAGCTGTACGCCGCCGACCCCGCCCAGTTCACCGACCAGCGCGCCGACCTGGTCGCGCAGGCCCGCGCGGCCGGGGACAAGGACGCCGCCCGGGCCATCGGCGCCTTGCGCCGTCCCACCCGCGCCGCCTGGGTGGTCAACCGGCTGGCCCGCGCCGACCCGGCCGCGGTCGGCCGGCTCACCGAACTCGGTGACCAGCTGCGCGCGGCCGAGAGCGCCCTGGACGGCAACCAGCTGCGGGAGCTGTCGCGGACGCGGCGGGACCTGCTGGCCGAGCTGACCCGGCAGGCCCTGGCCGGCGCGGACGTCGCCGATGGGCCGGACGCCCTGCGGCAGGAGGTGACCGGCACGCTGGGCGCGGCCCTGGCCGACCCGGGCGTGGCCAGCGCGGTGGCGGCCGGGCAGCTGGTCAAGTCGGTCCAGCCGGGTGGGTTCGGTTTCGGTCAGACCGGCGATGATCACCATATTGAAGGTCTCGTGACGCGGTCCGGACCCGGCCCTGGCCCCCGGCCGAGCCGGGGCGACCGGAAGCAGCCCCCCGGTCGGAAGACTCCGGCCGGGGAACAACGGAAGGCCGAGCGGGAGCGGGCCGACCGCGAGCGGGCCGAGCGGGCTCGCGTCGAGCTGGAACGCCAGCGCCAGGCCATCAGCGAAGCCGGGCAGACGCTGGCCGAGGCCGATCAGGCCGTCGACGCCGCGCACACGGCCGAAGAAGACCGGGAGCACACCGTCCGGCGGCTGGAGACCCAGCTGGAAGACGCGCAGGACGCGCTGGCCGACGCCAAACGCCGGTCCCGGGAGGCCCGCACCGCCCAGCGCCAGGCCCGCAAGGCGCTGGAGCGGCTCCGCGATCGGGCTAATCAGTTACCGGTAACGGCCGTGTATCGGGCAGGCTTGGATCATGGCAGACTCGCTGACCCTGATGGCCGTGCACGCGCACCCCGATGACGAATCCTCCAGCACCGGCGGCGTGCTGGCCACCTACTCCGCCGAGGGCATCCGCACCGTCGTGGTGACCTGTACCAACGGCGAGTTCGGTGACGCGCCCGGCGGCATCAAGCCCGGTGAGGATGGGCACGACGAAGCGACCGTGGCCCAGATCCGGCTGGCTGAGCTGCGCCAGGCCACCAAGCTGCTCGGCGTCACCGACCTGGAACTGCTCGGCTACCACGACTCGGGCATGCCGGACTGGGACTACAAGAACCGTGCCGACGCCTTCTGTAACATCCCGCCCGCCGAGGTCACCGGCCGGATCAGCGGGCTGATCGAGCACTACCGGCCCCAGGTCGTCATCACCTACGACGACAAAGGCCTGTACCAGCACCCGGACCACGTCTACGCCAGCCAGACGGCCCAGGCCGCGGTGGCCGCCACCGGCATCCCGGCCAAGCTGTACCTGTCCACCATCCGCGGCAGCCGCTGGGGCAAGCTCCGCGCGGCCCTGCGCGAGGCCGGGGTCGACGTGCCCGACATGGAGCTGACCGAGGAGCAGCAGGCCCAGGTGGCCGCGGCCGAGGCCGCCATCACCAGCACGATCGACATCCGCCCCGTGCTGCCCCGCAAGCGCGAGGCCCTGATGGCCCACGTCAGCCAGATCCAGGACTCGTGGTTCGCCAAGCTTCCGCCCGAACTGGCCGAGGAGACGTTCGGCTTCGAGGACTTCATCCGCGTCCGCGACAGCACCGGCGCCCCGGTGCCCGAGTCCGACCTGTTCACGGGCCTGCGCTAGCCGGAGACGACGAAGCCGAGCCGCTTGTCGACCACGTTGAGCAGGGGCAGGCCAGCCTGCCAGCGGTGCAGCTGATCGGTGAACAAGCTGGTCAGGGCCTGCTCCCAGCCGAGAAAGTCGCCCGACATGTGCGGTGACACGATCACGTTGGGCAGGTCCCACCAGGGTGAGGTGGGCGGCAGCGGCTCGGCGGTGAACACGTCCAGGGCCGCCCCGCCGATGGCCCGGGAACGCAGCGCGCCGAGCAGGGCCGGCTCGTCGGCCAGGGCGCCGCGGCCCACGTTGATCAGCCAGCCACCGGGGTCCATCCGGGCCAGTTCGGCCGGGCCGATCAGGCCGCGGGTGGCGCCGGTCAGCGGCAGGGCCAGGATGACGAAATCGGCATCCGGCAGCAGGCCGGGCAGGTCGGCCAGGGCCGCGATCGGGCCCACCTCCGGATCGGGCCGGCCCCGGCGGGCCACGCACTGGGCCGACAGGCCGTTGCCGCTGAGCGCACGGTGGATGGCGCGCCCGATCCCCCCGGCCCCGAGAATGACCGCGCGGGCGCCGGCCAGCCGCCGGGTCTCCCGGTGCCGCCATTCCCGGCGGCTCTGCAGCCGGAGGGTGCCGGGCAGATCCACCGTGATCGCCGACACCAGCGCCAGTGTGTACTCGGCCATGGCGTCGTCGAACACCCCGGCCGCGTTGGTGACCACCACGTCGCTGTCGACCAGCTCGGGAAACAGCAGCCAGTCCACGCCCGCGGTCGGGGCCGCGATCCAGCGCACGCGCTCGCTCCAGCCGCCCCACCACTGGCCCAGCCAGCCCACCCGGTCCCACAGGTACACGACCTCCGCGCCCGCGGCCTCGGCCGCCAGGTGCGGCCCGCTGGCCACGAACCGGACCCGGTATCCCGCCCACCGCTCCGGCAGCCCGGCCGGCGGCGCCCCGGCCGGCGCCCCCAGCACCGCCACGAGGGGCCGTTCCGGGCCGGACCCCGCCGTCAGCTCCATACGCTTTATCCTGCCCCAGGGCGCACTTCCCTCCGCCCCGCCCCGGCGTGCGCTTTCCCCCCACCCACACCGGGGGAAAACGGGTGTCACCCGTTCGATACCAGCAGGTTTGTTTGCCGAAACAAAGGACGGAAGTCCCAAAGATGGGCCTGGATGTCCGTCCAGCGGTCTCGGCCCGCACCCCGTGAATTGCGTGCACCGCGTTATTACTGGTCAGAAACATTTTGCATTTCGCAATGACCGGGCTGGCCGCGGGCACAGAACGAACGCCCTGCCCGGATGGGCCTCCCGGACCCCGGGCGGCCGGTCCTTAACCGCCTCCTCCGCGCGTACCGGGCCCATTTCACCATCTCGGAATCAAACACGAAGGTCGCGAAATTCGGCATCATGGAAGGCAGTCGCCGGGAACGGGCCATTTGGGAGGCCAATGATAGTGTCGCAGCCCACGCTGGAGCCGCTGCGGCGTTGGGATCCCGAGCAGATCGGGCCGTACACGCTACTGGGCCGGCTGGGGGCCGGGGCCATGGGCCAGGTCTACCTCGGCCGTTCCACCGCGGGGCGGCTGGTGGCGGTCAAGACGATCAAGATCGACCTGGCCGAGGAGCCCGGTTTCCGGGACCGGTTCTCCCGCGAGGTCGCGGCGGCCCGTCGGGTCAGCGGCGTGTTCACCGCCGCCGTGGTCGCGGCCAACGCCGACGCCGACCTGCCCTGGCTGGCCACCGCCTACATCCCGGCCCCCTCCCTGACCAAGCTGGTCCGGGCCACCGGCCCGCTGCCGCCCGAGAGCGTGCGCTGGCTGGCGGCCGGCTGCGCCGAGGCCCTGGAGTCCATCCACCTGGCCGGCCTGGTGCACCGCGACCTCAAGCCGTCCAACGTGCTGGTGGCGCCGGATGGCCCCCGGGTCATCGACTTCGGCGTGGCCCGGGCCGCCGAGCGGATCGCGCTGACCGTGACCCGGGGCGCGGTCGGCACTCCCGCCTACATGGCCCCCGAGCAGGCCCAGGACTCCCAGGCGGCCACGCTGGCCAGCGACGTGTACTCGCTCGGGGCCACCCTGCTCTACGCGGCCACCGGGCACGCGCCCTACCGGGGCGACACCGTCATGGACGTGCTGGTCAAGCTGGCTTCTGACGGTCCGGATCTGTCCGGGCTGCCGGCCGACCTGGTTCCCCTGATCACCGCCTGCCTGGCCCGCAGCCCGCGGGACCGGCCCACCTCGGCCGCGCTGCTGGCCGGCCTGGGCCAGTTCGTGGAGAGCTCGGCCGGAGCCGGCGACGGCCACAGCTACCTGCCCGAGTCGGCCATGGCCCTGATCGGCGGCTACGCCCGCAGCCCGCAGCCCGGGGTCATCGACACCGGTCCCCTCGACGACAGCAGCGAAGATCTGACCTCGGCCTCGCACACCGCGCTGCCCGCGTCCTACGTGCCCGGCAGCCACCGCCGCCGTAAGCCCGGCCAGGAAGGCAAGAACGGCCAGACCAAGACCGCGCTGACCAAGACCGCGACCACGAAGTCTCCGGCCGCGTCTCCGACTCGGACCGGGCACGATCCGCGGGATCGCCGGGTCCGGATCGGCCTCATCGCCGGCGCCTGCGTGGTCGGCGCGGCCGCCCTGGTGGCCGCGGGCGCCTTCCTGGGGCCCAAAGTCGACCCGTCGCTCCGGCAGTCCACCACGTCCGGCGGCAGTTACGGGCCGCCGCCGGGACCGCCGCCCAGCACGCTGCCCGCCGGCACCAGTACCGTCCCCAAGCTGGTCATGAGCCAGCCCAGCGGTGAGGGAACGAGCGGACTCGAGGTCCACGGCATGGGCTTCATCCCGGGGTCCGTGGTCAACGTGTCCCTGAAGGGGCACGGCACGTCGACCTGGCATCCGAAAGCGGATCGCTTCGGTACGTTCAACTACACCTTCGACCAGGGCCACCTCTTCTTCCCTGGCGCCATGCCCGCGGGTCAGTACACGGTGATGGTCACTGGTGCGGGGCACCGCCAGGCCAAGACCACCTTCAACGTCGTGCCGACCCCGCCCACGGGCGCGCCGCCGACCGGCACCCCGCCACCGGGGGCCCCGCCCACCGGCCAGCCGCCCCAGAACAACGGCGAGCAGGCGGGCTGAGCCGGCTCAGGCCTGCTGGGTCCACCACAGGTCCTCCTGGCGGGAACACCAGGCCGGGTCGTTCAGCCGCCCGAGGTCGCCGCGGGTGATGATCCCGTGCTCGATCAGGATGCGCACCACCACCTCGTCCGACAGCCGCATGTTGCCGGTGGTCAGGCCGCGCTCGGCAATCTTGCGCCGGATCACCTTGATGTGCTCGGCGACCCGGGACGACAGCCGGTCCCGGAACTCGGAGTCGGTGTCGAACCGCTCCAGCTCGTGGTAGGCCCCGGTGACCTCCAGTGCGGCCCGGGCGATCTCGGGGGTCCGCGGTAGCGCGGTGGTGGCGGCCGGATCCAGCAGCCACGGGCGGCACCACATCAGCGCGACCAGGAAGATCTTGGTCATCGGGTCCAGGTACAGCGGGAGCAGGGTGGTCTCGGTGTCCGGGCGGACCCGGCTCCCGTCGTCCTCGACCGCGTCCCAGCTGGTGCTGCCGCTGATCGTCACGGCCACCGGCTGGCCCTCGTCCAGCATGGCCCGCGACCCGACCAGGGTGGTCCCGGCGCGGACGAACCAGCCGCCGACCGGTTCTCCGTCCTCTTCCATCCGCGGCAGCCGGATCCGGTAGCCGTCGCCCTCGGTGTAGAGCGCGTGGGTCCGGCTGATGTTGGCGATCCAGGCGCCGTCGGCCAGCACGCTGATGACCCCGGCGCGCCGGGACAACCCCCGGCCGACCGCGATGGTCAGATCGGCGTCGGCGCCCCGGCCGAAGATCAGGCGGCTGCCCTCGGCGACCTTCACGACCAGTCCGGACGGTGTCCTGACGTGCGCCGTCACCGAGGTGGCGGGCTGGATCGTCATCGGGTGGTCCCTCGGTCGGCGGCGGACGGGTGCAGGTACTGCCGTATGGAGTGTAGGACGCGGCCCCGCGCCCGGTTCATCCCCGACTTCAGGGATTGGCCCGCGCGCGATTACCGGGTTAGCTGGGGCCAGCCGAGGTGAGGGGCTGAGCACGGCGATCGGGGGGGATCCGCTCGCGCACAGCTCCTCACCTCTGGCTTGTGGGGTGGGGACGGTATGAAGCCAGGGCCCTCTTCCGCTTGAGGGGAGGGGGAGAGGGCCCGCTCAACCCGTCGTTTAGGCAGGCTGACGCAGGAAATAGCGTGGCTATGCCGCACAGCGCCCCGGTCGACGGTTTCTCCCTGGCCTACGACCGGTCCGGGACCGGTGAGCCGGTGATGCTGCTGCACGGCTGGCCCGGCGACCGCACCGACTACCGGGTGCTGGGCCCGGCCCTGGCCCTGGGCAGCTCCTGCGACGTGATCGTCCCCGACCTGCGCGGGTTCGGGGAATCGGACAAGCACGCGGCCGACCCGGCCGGCCAGTACAGCCCGTCGGCCCAGGCCCGCAGCGTGGCCGGGCTGATCCGGGAGCTGGACCTGGACCCGGTGCTGCTGGCCGGGTACGACGTGGGCAGCCGGGTCGCGCAGGCGGTGGCGGCCGAGGACCCGGACCTGGTCCGGGCCCTGGTGGTGTCCCCGCCGCTGCCCGGCATCGGCCGCCGCGTGCTGGATCCGCGGGCCCAGCGGGAGTTCTGGTACCAGTCGTTTCACCAGCTGCCGCTGGCTGAGCAGCTGGTCGACGGTCAGCCCGATCAGGTCCGGGCCTACCTGTCGCACTTCTGGGCGCACTGGTCCGGCCCCGATTTCGTCCTCGACCCGGCCTACCTGGACCATCTGGCCGCCGTGTACGGCGGGCCCGGCGCGTTCACCGCGTCGATCGCCTGGTACCGCGCGGGCTCGGGTGCGGTGGCCCGGTCGTTGGCCGAGCAGGCGCCCGCACCCACCGACCGCCTGTCCCTGCCGGTCACGGTGCTGTGGCCGGAGTTCGACCCGCTGTTCCCGCGGGCCTGGTCGAACCGGCTGGAGGAGTTCCTGGCCGACGTCACCCTGCGCCCGCTTGACGGCGTGGGCCACTTCACTCCGCTGGAGGCTCCGGCTGAATTCGCCGCCGCGATTCACGAGGCGCTGGTCGCCACCAGAACTGTCCGTGACGACTTATCAACGTTGCGCCGCTAGCGCCGGACGCGCTGGCGTGCGAATCTGAAAATAAAGGCATGTGGAGGCCGAGTGGGCCGCGATATTGACGCCATCAAGATCACCGGTGAAGACCGCCGTCGGTACCGGGACAAGGTGCGGCGTTCGCTGGACGTGTTCGCGCGGATGCTGCGCGAGAACCGGTTCGAGGGAGACCGGCCCCAGGTCGGCGTGGAAATCGAGCTCAACCTGGTCGACAACGACGGCGAGCCGTCGATGCAGAACGCCGACGTGCTCGACGCCATCGCCGATCCGGCCTGGGCGACCGAGCTCGGCCAGTTCAACCTGGAGATCAACGTGCCTCCGCAGGAGCTGGGCGGCACTGCCGTGTCCGCCCTCGAGGACGATCTCCGGGCCAGCCTCAACAACGCCGACGAGAAGGCCACCAAGGTCGGCAGCCGGCTGGTCATGGTCGGCATCTTGCCCACGCTCCGCGAAGACCACATGCACGAGGGCACGATCTCGGCCAACACCCGCTACCGGGTGCTGAACGAGCAGATCTTCGCCGCCCGCGGTGAGGACATGCGGATCGCCATCGACGGCCCGGAACGGCTGCTCACCCACGCGGGCAGCATCACCCCCGAGGCCGCCTGCACCAGCGTTCAGCTGCACGTCCAGGTCAGCCCGGAGGAGTTCGCCAACTACTGGAACGCGGCCCAGGCCATCGCCGGTGTTCAGGTCGCGCTGGCCGCGAACTCGCCCTACCTGTTCGGCCGCGAGCTGTGGGACGAGACCCGCATCACGCTGTTCGAGCAGGCCACCGACACCCGCCCCGACGAGCTCAAGCACCAGGGGGTGCGGCCGCGGGTATGGTTCGGCGAACGGTGGATCACCTCGGTGTTCGACCTGTTCGAGGAGAACATCCGCTACTTCCCGGCCCTGCTGCCGGTGTGTGACGACGAGGACCCGGTCGTCGTCCTCGATCAGGGCGGCTGTCCCCAGCTGTCGGAGATGAGCCTGCACAATGGCACCGTCTACCGCTGGAACCGGCCGGTCTACGCGGTCTCCGACGGGATGCCGCATCTGCGGGTGGAGAACCGGGTGCTGCCGGCCGGCCCGTCCGTCGTCGACGTAGTGGCCAACGCCGCGTTCTACTACGGCCTGCTCCGTTCGCTGGCCGAGGCTCAGCGGCCGATCTGGACCCAGCTGTCGTTCGCCACCGCCGCCGAGAACCTGCACGAGGCGGCCCGGCACGGCATCGACGCCCGGCTGTACTGGCCCGGCCTGGGGGAGGCCCCCGCCGCCGAGCTGGTCCTCCGCCGCCTGCTGCCGCTGGCCCGGGACGGCCTGGCCGCCTGGGGGGTCGACACCGACCAGGCCGACCGGCTCCTGGAGATCATCGAACAGCGCTGCCTGACCGGCCAGACCGGCGCCGCCTGGCAGAAGGCCACCGTGGCCGCGCTCAGCAACCACGGCGCCGCCGACCGCGGCGAGGCCCTGCGCCAGATGACCCAGCGCTACATCGACCATATGCACACCAACGAGCCGGTCCACACCTGGCCCATCACCCTCTGATGAGCTGCAGGTAAACGACCGGCCCATGGGGCCGGAAGTAGTCCACCAGCCGGGACAGCCGGGTTCGCTTGGGGTCGCCCGGGACCCCGTGCGACACGGTCCAGGGGTCCGCCGTGCGGGCCCCGGGCTCCAGCAGCACCGCGCAGTGCACGCCCGGGAACGTGCCGAACACCGCGACGTCACCGGGCTGGGTCTGAGCGAACCCGACCGCGTCCAGGTGCTCCAGCAGCGTGCCCGTCCACCCCTCGCCGCCGTAGTCGCGGCCGTTGGGGTCGTCGATGCCGCTCCACCGGGCCATCAGGGTCACGAAACCCGAGCAGTCGATGACGATCGGCTCATCGCCGTCCCGGGTGGCGCCGACCGGGATCGGCCGCACCTGCTCGTACCGGAAGCGTTCCCGGTGCGCCACCGCCCAGCGGCAGTTGGCCACCATGGCCTGGCGCCTACCCAATCCGGGTCAGCTCCGCCTCGCACCGCTCGATCCGGCCCGGACCGGCCAGGAACACTCCGAACGCGAGCAGATTGGCCAGGTCGCCGGCCCCTATGTTCCAGATGAGTACGGCCCGATGGCCACCGTCGTCGGCCAGTATGACCAGCTGGCCCCGGGTGCGGAATCCGCCGTGGGGCAGCCTCCCGGGCTGGGGCTCGGCCTGCGCGATTCGGAGAGTCGTCACCCTCCTTAGTGTCCGCCGCGCCGCCCGGCGTTAGCCAGCCTGGCCCGGTCCGGCTGGTAATCCCCGAATCAACCCCGTCACCAGCGGAAACCTAGGTGTAATACGAGGTGCGCATGATGGCGGGATGGGAACTTTCTCCGTCGGCCACGGCTATCGCTCGGACACTCCGCCGACGGGGTACCTCCCGATCGAGGAACATGGCATCGTCGGTGACCTGCGGACCGTGGCCCTGGTCGGCACGGATGGAACCGTGGACTGGTATTGCCCCTCCCGGTTCGACGCGCCGTCTCTGTTCGGTGCGCTGCTGGACCGGAACAAGGGCGGATACTTCTCGCTGTCCAGCCGGACCAGCCAGCGGCCCAAGCAGCTGTACCTGCCGGACACCAACATCCTGATGACCCGGTTCCTCGGCGCCGAGGCGGTCGGCGAAGTGATCGACTTTATGGTGCCGGACACCAGTGGCAGCGGCAAGGCCCGGGACCTGCTGGTCCGGCAGGCCCGCGCGGTCCGGGGCCGGGCCACCTTCGAGCTGGCCTGTCACCCGGCCTTCGACTACGGCCGGGCCCCGCACACGGTGGAACTGGTGCCCGGCACCGGCGCCGTGTTCACCTCGGCTCGTGGGCAGTTCGTGCTGCGCACCTCGCTGGCCCTGAAGATCGAGGATCATGGGGTCGCGGCCACGTTCACCCTGGACGAGGGGGAGACCGTCGACCTCGAGCTGGAGTGGGCGGGCGAGGTGCGGCCACTGGCGCTGGGGGAGACCGAGCGGTTGTTCGCGCTGACGTCGGGCTTCTGGCAGAACTGGGTCAGCCAGTCACGGTACCGGGGCCGGTGGCGGGAGACCGTGCAGCGCTCGGCGCTGGTGCTCAAGCTGCTCGTCTACCACCCGACCGGGGCCCTGGTGGCCGCGCCCACCACCTCGCTGCCGGA